>NC_000958.1 GCF_000008565.1 Deinococcus radiodurans R1 = ATCC 13939 = DSM 20539
ATTTTGACCCCAAATCCCGCAAAGGTGTCGCTATTTTGACCCCAAATCCCGCAAAGGTGTCGCTAAGAACGGCTAGAGTCACCGAAATATCACTTCTTGGCCTTTTGCACGTTGCCATCGGCCTTTTTCCGTTTCCCGCAAAGGTGTCGCTATTATGCAGGTGGCTGAATAACGCAAAGGTGTCGCTATTTTGACCCCAAATCCCGCAAAGGTGTCGCTATTCCTGAGAATGGAAAATTTGCCGTCTACAAAGAGAATTTTCTGATGGCTCATACTTTTCCCGCAAAGGTGTCGCTAGCTCGCCTTTTGATTTTCACTTTGTCAGTAAAGTTATACCGCAAAGGTATCGCTACTTGTAGGGATGTTTTGGGGAAGTAAGCAACCCCTATGGTCTGCAACTCGTGCTTGTAAAATTCACCAACCTTTTGATTGGTTGAGCGCCTGCTGCGGAGTAGAGCCCCAGTTGGGGGCTGATGAGTTCCCATGTTCGTACATATACGAACGCTTACACTGAGACATATGACGACCATCTTGACGGTTTTTACCCACGCGGGTGGAGCTGGGAAAACATCGATTGCAGGGAACATTGCACACGAATTCGCCCAGCGTGGACAACACGTGTTACTGATAGATGGTGATCCACAAAGCAACCTCACCACCAACATGGGCGTTCAAGACGCGGAGTTGCATGAAACTCTGTTCGATGTGCTGAGCGGTGACGCGCCTCTTCCTGCTCCCCGGCATGTCCACGGCTTTGACCTCATTCCCGCTGTGATTGATCTGGCAGAAGTCGAGCCGAGCATTCCTGGTCGGGTTGGTGGCATCCTTGCGCTGCGTGACGCCCTTCAAAAAGAGAGTGGCCGCTGGGACACTGTAATTATTGACAGTCCCCCTTCTCTCGGGCAGTTGGCCGCAGCCTGCGCTTTGGCTGCAGACGCCCTGGTGGTACCGATCATGACCCGGAGCAAGGGCCTGAACGCTTTGCGGGGTCTGAACCGTGTCATGCCCCAGTACCATCGTCTTCGACCTGATTTGCACGTCGCTGCCTACGTGCCGACCATGTGCAAGAGCAACCGCAAAGAGGACAGTGAACTCCTGGGCATCGTGCGTGAGGATCTGCCCCACGTGACTTCGCCGATCGTCGAGCGTGGAGCGGTCTGGAACGGTGCTGCAGAGAAGGGTCTGCCGGTCACTGTGTTTGCCCCCCGTTCAAAAGAGGCAGAGGAAATCAGGAAAATCACGAGTGATTTGGTGGAGTTTCTGCAGCGCAACGCACCTGAGCGAGGTGAACGATGACCCGGCGCGAGGGCTTGGCGGCGCTCCTCGGTGAGAGCGCCAAACTAGCGCAGGGACCGGTAGTGGGCCACACCAGCACATTGCGTGTGGATCAGCTGCGGGCAGGGTCGCAGCAGCCCCGACGCCAGTTCGGTACTGAAGGTCTGACAGAGTTGGCCGCATCAATTCAGTCTCAAGGAATCTTGCAGCCCCTGCTGGTTCGTGCTGTGGGGGACACCTATGAGATCGTCGCAGGTGAGCGGCGCTGGAGAGCCGCGCAACTCGCGGGGCTGACTGAAGTGCCTGTGATCGTCAAATCACTGACAGATCAAGAAGCAGCAGTCATTGCCCTAATCGAAAACTTGCAGCGTGAAAACCTGAACCTCATTGACGAGGTGGAAGGTAAGCTGCTCTTGGTCGCCAATGCACTTGGCATAGCCTCAGAGCAGGCCCGTTCCCGGCTCAACGAGTTGCTTCGCAATCCGGTCCCAGAAGACGTAGAGACGTTGAGTGCAGTCTTCTTACCTCTGGGCCGGGAAAGCTGGCAATCATTCGCCAAGAACAAGGTCAGAATTCTGAACTATCCTCCGCCACTGGTTGAAGCGCTACGTCAGGGTATGGCCCTCACGATGGCCACCTTGATCGCTCGGGCGCCTGAGAATAAGCAGGCTGATCTCATTGCCAAAGTGCAGCAAGGAGCAGGTCGCAAAGAAATCGTGGCTGAAGTTGAGCGACTCTGCCACAGGCCAACGGTCCGCTTGGAGAAGCGAGTTGCGCAGGCACTCGGAAACCAAAAGTGGCTGGACCGGCTGGACCCACAAGATGCCGAGGCGATGCAGCATTGGCTGAGCCAGATGCCACGGGCGCTTCAGCAAGAGATTGGCGACAACTAACGCAGAGCTGTAAAACTCTAAGAAGCTGGTAAAACTTTGCAACCGACTTGATGTGGGTCTGAACTATGCTCTACCGAGTAGGTGGTCAAGAGCACCCACACTGTCCAGCCTTGAGCCTCGCACGGCGTACTCAGGTCGTCATGTAGCTCTGTAGTTTAAATAAGAAAATTACAAATTAAGGGGATTGCTCAGGGTTTTCGTCTCAGAACATGTTGTCCCTGAATGAAGTCGGAGGAGGCGAATGGGTTCAATTAGGAACGCCAACTGCATCTGATCTGAGACTAGGGACAGGGCAAAGGGGCGACGTGTCGTAGCGCGACCTATAGTCGCTGTGCAGTTTGTGGGTCGGTTCGGATGTTTGCTGCGGCCCCTTGCTCAACGGCTTAGTGCTGTCCGTGTGTAGTGACGGCATTAGGGCTTGCGTCTGTGGTCGATGGTGAGGTTGGGGAGGAATTATCGGACCAGGATAAGTGATGGTGGAGGCTGGTGCCGCACCTGCTCAGCAGGCTGTGCAACCCCGTCGCCAGCGGGTTGAGGGGGCCACTCTCTCAAAACCCAATAAGAAGAATACAAATTAGGGGGATCATCCAGATATTCCGTCTTGCACGTACGGCGGTCGAACCCTTCGGTTTTGGTTGTAATTCGAACGGAGTGAGAAGCGGCCCAGGCAGATTTGGGAGATGATCCCGCATGAGGTGCAGGCCCGGATGTAGAGAATCGGACGCGATCCGTCTTAGGAGAGTTGTTCCTGAACGAAGCGGGAAGAGTCGCCTGGAGTCAATTCCAGGCTTGGCTGTAGGCTTTCGGGCGTACCTGAGTACCTGCACCTGTTCACAAAATGGTGAAGCTGCGCCTAGTGCTGGGACGACGCACACGGGTCACGAAGATGAATAAGGTGGAAGTGGTGAAGCGAGTGGTTCAGGCCTTGGACCAACGCTTTGGAAACAGGCTCTCCTCTCAAAATGAAGAAGACATCGTCGCAAAGTTCAGTCATTTGTTCAGCAGGTAACACGTTCACTTGAGCGCTGAGTCTGCGACTGATCATCACGCCCAGAGCGCGGTAAGGTTCTTCAGGCAGATCGAAAGGAGGAGCGGGCAACCCAGCTGCCTTGAGCAGAGCGCCCGTGCTCTCCTGCCTCAGGAACGTCTCTTCGTCATTGAGAAAGAGAGAGTACTCCTGACTCTCCTCCCGGGAACGGCGCAGGTTCCACGCTTCGTCAAAGTGGTAGCCCCGTTCATCCCGAGGCAATAAATTCGCGAGGGGATGACCGCCTTGAGGTCCAGAGATACCGCACCAGAACCGGAGGTGGGCTTCAATCGCAGCATTGGCGCGTTGTGCTTCAGGTGCCCAGTCCGGGAAGGCCTCAGTGAGGGCTGTTTTGACGCTCTCTTCGGTGTGGAGAACAGTCACTTGCCGATTCTTCTCAAGAGCAGCTTGTATGGGCCGGGTAAGGATTTTCCTCCACTCGGCGGCAGTCTGAGCGGCGTTCAGGAGGGTGAGGGTAAAGGCGTCCTGATCTGTGGCAGGGCGGGAGCGGATGTCCTGTTCTGCCTGTCGCTCATCACAGATTGAGTCCGCTTTCTCGAACTGATTGAGGAGCGCACGCAGCTCTGGGTGAGGCTGTACCGCCTTGGGGAGGGCGACTGACTCTAAGCGAGGCTGCCACTGCATGTGCGCACCCAACCAGTAACCGCCATTTGAGGAAATGATGAGACGGGGAAGAGGCCAGCTGCTTGGGGCCTGAGTCAGGGCTGCAAACAGGAACTGCTGTTCAGGACTAAGAAGGTGATAGTCCAGAATGGCTATCAGATCGATACCGGCCTTTACGCGCAGGGGCGAGGTGCCCACCTTGGGGTTCAGGCAAGTGGCAGCCTTCAGGAGAGTGGGATCACAGAGGTCAGTAATCCATTCCGGGTGACGCAGCAGATTCTGTAGGTCTTGCAAGAGGTCTTTGATGGGGACCTTATGTTCCGGTTGCAGGGCCAACTTCACCCGTTTGGCAAGTTCCCGATGCTCGAAGTAGAACTGAGCCTTCCCCGACCACTGGCCTGTCCGGGCCTTCTCTATTTTAAAGCTGTTGAGGAGTTCCCTGGTCTGCTGCACAGTGCCGAGGCCTTTGAAAGTGAGGTCGTTAAGAAACCTCTTGGCGGTCTTGACGAGGTAGGGGAGTTGCTGCCGGTGTAGGTCAACTTGTAAACGGCTGACTTGGGACTCGTCAGGACTCAGGACAAGGACACGGTATTGACTGATATTCGTGAGTGCAGCTGTCTCCTGTGTAAGGTGCAGAAGGCCAGCCCGCCGAGCCGTCGCTGTCCCGGTCTGTAGCCAAAGGGCAGGCTCAGTCATGAGGCTTCCACTGCTGGGTCGCCCGAAGTAGGCGTTGCCAGTCTGCGGTCAATTCGCCCCGGGCCTGATAGGCGCTCATTGCAGAAAGTCGCTGCATCTTCCGCCGAACAGAAGTTAAGTTCAGCACCTGTCGTTGAGCAGGCTTCTGTTGTTTGGCCTTCTCTTTTTTCTGGCCAGGCGACTTTGGGAGCTTGGGCACTTGTCTCTTGACTGGATGTGGACTGAGGCGAGCTCCCGTCACAATGGCTTGCCGGGTCCGGCTGCCTGGAGCAAGGTGGTCCAGAAGAGGGTGCAAGGCCTGATAAGCACGGTTCAGGCCAGCCTGATCGGCTGCGGTGGTGGTCTGCAGACGCTGTCTGTATTCCGCTTCAGTGTCGGCCAGCCAACGGTCGAGGTCGGCATCTGTGGTCGGCATAGGGCGGTCAAACAGCAGGCGCAAAGAGTCTGTTCTGCCCAGTCCGAAACCCACCATCGGATACGTCTCCATCAAGTGGTCGCGCAGGTCATACAGGCGGTGACGTTCCGGATCCATACGGTCGAGCAGGCGCCAATGGTCACCGTGAGGATGATGTATGAACAGGCTGCGGTATTTCCGCATGATGGGGGCCCGCCCCACGCCGGGGTTCAGGGTGGCGCTGAAAGCCTGCTGCAGTCTGGTTGCCGCCCGTTTTATAAGTTGACTGGTACTGAAGGGATCAAGAACGAAGGTCACCTCAGGACATCGTGCGGCCGAAGACGGAATCCATGAGGGGTCGTTGACCCATACCTGCTTGACTTTCCCAGCTGCTGGACTTTCGAGAAAAGACAGCAACTCCTGCGTTGTTACGTCCTGCCGCAGGTCAGAGTGGGCTAGCAGGGTCACCGGCGCTGCCGTGGTTACGTCGAAGAGAGCGAGGCGGCGCTGACGACGCCACTTAAATGTCAGAGCTGCCAGGTTCTCAGGCAGTTGAGCAGGCACAGGCAAAGCGTTTTCCTGAAGCGTCTCTAGGATTTTTTTACTGACGCCGGTGGTGCGCCGAAGGGTACTGAAATTGAAGTCGCCACGCAGTTGCTCCTGAAGATACGTCAGCAGGCGCGGCGTCATCCCAGAGGTTCTTGGGAAGCTTTGCACGCTGGTCTGTGCACATTGTGGGCACAGGTAATGCCGTTCCTGATATTGAAGACGAACCCGCGCTCCTGACAGAGGCAGATCCCAGACCTGATGGTCAATGGCTTTTTGGAGATTTGGCTCTGATAGAAGCTCCCCGCATGAACAGACGGGCACTTCAGGAATGATCTGCGCCTCGAGCGTCACGACTGGTTCGGCAGGCACATTCAGCGCATAAAGTACACGTTCCCGGAAATCGCTGAAGAGTTCCTCCTCTCGCCAGTCGGCCTCATTTTTACCTGCCCGGGGATTGCGCTGATGCATGTGCGTCAGTTGCCCCACCTTGCGGTTGAAGCGTTCCAAGCGACCAGTCGTCATTACAGGGCCACTGACTCCGTCTTCATCAAGGTATGAGCGTGCACCTTTAGCCAGAGCGTTGCTGATTTCAAACAGCCAGCCCTGCTCGTCTAGGAGATAGGTCAGACGCTTGAAGGGCTTCACTTCGCTTCCATGCTTTTCAGGCCAGTGTTCTACGGCTGCGCGCCAAGTCCGGTAATGATTGACCGCGACATGTTGAGATTCTCCAGCTGCCCACAATTCATGGAAGTCAACTGCAAGTCCGATAAGGCTATCAACGGCCTCATTGGACTGCAGTTGAGAAGGCTCCCGCCTCAGTAGGTGACAACTTCGGTTCGACGTTGTCCCAGACGGCAAAAACCAACAGTCGGCCCCATCAAGCTTGATGGGGCCGACTGTTCGCGGTTTCCTGAGAGTGTGAAATCAACAGAGGGGAGCTGCCCAGCAGGCTACCGCACTCACCGGGCACTTCAAAACGCATGCCAGTCACCTCCGCATCGATACACTCCAGCGCCTCATTGACGTCCTCCTGGCGATGATTGCCGCGAGGAGCGTCAATCATCACGACCTGAGTGCCCATATGCCGGGGATGAGTACCCCGCAGGGCAAGAAGAGACGAGCAGACCGCACCTTCCGGGATGAGCAGCTGGACAGGGGCTTTTTCATCGCTCTGCTTGTCGTCCATCTTCCACCGGGGAAGGTTTTGCTAAGTCTGG
The DNA here is from genome assembly GCF_000008565.1 of Deinococcus radiodurans R1 = ATCC 13939 = DSM 20539. Classification (GTDB taxonomy): domain Bacteria; phylum Deinococcota; class Deinococci; order Deinococcales; family Deinococcaceae; genus Deinococcus; species Deinococcus radiodurans. Next base: position 6,676 of record NC_000958.1, read on the forward strand.
ACCGCACCAATTGGGAGCACGGGGAAACGCCCATCAACTTTCTGGTGCTTGGAGCCGTGGTTCACGGCTTCACCCTGCCGCTCATCTGGGTGCCTCTCGACCAGTCTGGGAACAGTCACACCTACGCTCGAATGTGGCTGGTGTTGAAGCTCCTTCGGGCCTGGCCAGCGAAACGCTGGCTGGGTCTGGTGGCCGATCGGGAGTTCATCGGCGCGGAATGGTTCCGCTTTCTTCGTCGTCAGGGCATCAAGAGGGCAATTCGTATCCGACAGACCGACATGCTAGACGACATGAATGGGAAAGAGTGGTTTGAGCACGTCCAGCACGGTCATTTTCACGAGATTGGCGAAAAGGTGTTCGTGTTCGGGGAGTTGATGCGGGTGGTCGCAACGAGGTCACCCACAGGTGACCTCGTCATCATCGCCACAGATTTCAGTGCTCGGAAGACCTGGAGGCTCTACAAACAGCGCTGGTCGATAGAGTGCACCTTCAGCAGTTTCAAAAAGCGAGGCTTTGACTTAGAGCGAACCGGAATGACGGAAAGGAGCCGTCTACAGCGACTCTTCGGCCTGGTGACATTGGCTTGGATGTTCTGTTTGCGCCTGGGGGTCTGGCTGAGCCAGACCTGGCCCATCCCCGTTCTGAAGCATGGTCGGAGAGCGGTCAGTCTGGTGCGGCACGGTGCTCAGCATCTCGTGGATGCCCTACGGTGGAAACCCCAACAGTTCATGGCGATCCTGGAGGTGTTCATCCAGGCTTTTTGCCCGCCAGGAGCGGCTGAAAGTGAAGTTGTCACCTACTGAGCTGGAAGCCATCCAACAAGTGTGTGTGAACGGGCAATTCAGTGCAGTCGATTTAACTCGTGAACTGACGGCTCGGAAGGCCAAGGGCGCAAATGCGGTCAAGGCTTACCTCGATTGGCTCATGAACGAGGTCAGAGCGCTCCTTGAGCATTGAGGGGCAGAATTGAGCATGACTTTACCCCGGGATTCAGCGAAGTACTTGTGCCTCGCCAAGGGCTGGGACCGCCTGATGTACTGCGAAAAAGAGCCCGGTGCCCGGGCAAGCAGAACGGCGCAGGCTGCCACTGGGGTAAACTGAGGCCACCTGAGCCAGGGGAAGCCCGGTGACGGTGCGGCCTGGCTTTTTCCAGTCCCGCACCCATTCCGGCACTGTCGCGCAGCGGTGAATCGGCCTTAAGGGCCGTCAGTCCGAATGCCTCTCAGGGACGCGAACGGTTCCGCAGGTCCATGCAGTTGGCCTGCTGAAACACGTCCGCACCTCTCGCCGTCAGAGGGCCAGTTTTCTGAGCGCGCCACACCTGCCTTTTGGTGCCTGCTCTGGCCCCGGCCTGGGCAGGTTTTTTCGTGCGCCTGCCCAGACCTGCCGCCCCCGCACCCGGAGTGTTCTATGCGCCTGATTTCGCTCACGCTGCTGGCCTTATTGTCCAGCGCCGCCGCCACCAAGTATCCCCTCACTGTCACTGACGATCTGGGGCGCACGGTGGTCATCAAATCCGAACCCAGGCGCGTCGTCGCCATGCTGCCCTCACACACCGAAACCCTGGTCGCCCTGGGCGCCGCTGACAAACTGGTGGCGGTGGACACCTACAGCAACTTTCCCAGGCGTGTGGTGGAGAAACTGCCCCGAGTCGGCAGCGCCTTCAAGCCCGATCTCGAAGCGATTGTGGCGCTCAAGCCCGACCTGATCCTGGCCGACGAGTCGAGCGGTTCCAAATTGACGTCCAAGCTGGCCGCGCTCGGCCTTACCGTGTATGGCGGCACCGCCCAGAGCTACAACGAAGTGTTCGAGAAGATGGCGGTCATCGGCAAAATGGTCAACCGGGAGACGAACGCCACCCGCCTGATCACCACGACCCGTGCCGACCTGAACGCCCTGCAACAAAGCGTACGGCAACTGCCCAAAATCAGCGTGTACTACGAGGTGGACCCCGCGCCTTACAGCGTCGGCCCCAATTCGTTCATCGGCACCCTGATCGCCAAGGCGGGCGGTCAGACCATCATTCCGGCCAAGTTGGGCGACTTTCCCAAGATTGACCCCGAACTCATCGTCAAGGCCAACCCGCAGGTCATCATCGGCGTGACGCCTGACGACGCCAAGAAACGTGGCGGCTGGACAACTCTAAACGCTGTGAAAGCCGGATGGGTCTACAAGCCCACCGACGAGGAACGCGACGCGCTGAGCCGCCCCGGTCCGCGTTTGCCGGTTGCCCTGCGCGCCCTGATCAAGATGATTCACCCCGAGGCAAAGTGAAGCCGGACATGGACGACGCCACCCGCGAGCGCCGCGAGGCCGCCATGCGCGAACTCACCGAGCAGCGCGACAATTACCGCAAGAAAGAGGGGATAAGCAAGGGCCGCCGGGGGCTGCTGATCGTCAACACCGGCAAAGGCAAGGGCAAAACCACCGCCGCCCTGGGGCTGATGCTGCGGGCACACGGACGGGGGCTGCGCGTCAAGATGTTCCAGTTTCTCAAGCATGACACCGCCAAATTCGGTGAGCACCGCACGCTGGATATGCTGGAGATTCCCTATCAGGGCCTCGGCGACGGCTGGACGTGGCGCTCCCGCGACCTGGAGAACTCGGCGGAGCTGGCCGCGCACGGCTGGGCCCTGGCCCGTGAAGCCATCGAGAGTGGCGAGTACGACCTGATCGTGCTCGACGAGTTCACCTACCCGCTCAAGTACGGCTGGGTGGCCTGGGCCGAGGTGGAACCCGTTCTGAAAAATCGTGACCCGCTGCTACACGTCATCATCACGGGCCGCGACGCCATTCCCGAACTGATCGCGCTCGCCGATACGGTCAGTGAGATTCAGCCGGTCAAGCACGCCTACGAGCAGGGGATCGGGGGACAGACGGGGATTGAATATTAACCGTTTCGTCCTCGCCGCTCCGGGCTCTGGCAGCGGCAAAACCACCGTCGCCGCGCTGCTGTGTCTCGCCCTGCGTGCGCGTGGCCTGAGCGTGCAGCCCTTTAAACTCGGCCCCGATTACCTGGACCCCACCCACCTCACCCGGGCTGCCGGGCGGGAAACGCGCAACTTGGACAGCTTTCTGCTGGCGCCGGAGCGGCTGCAAACCCTTTTTGCACGGGCGGCGGCCCAGGCCGAAGTCTGCGTGATCGAAGGCGTCATGGGCCTCTACGACGGACGCGACCCAGGCAGCGACGAGCATTCCACCGCCGCGCTTGCCCGGCTGCTGGGCGCGCGAGTCGTGCTGGTGATCGACGCGGGCGGCATGGCCCGCACTGTAGCGGCCGTGGCGGCGGGCCTGCGCGATTTTGGCGAAGGGGTGAATGTCGCGGGCGTCATTCTCAACCGTGTCGGCAGTGTCCGCCACGCCGAACTCTGCGCGGAGGCACTCACCCAGGTGGGACTGGCCTGTCTCGGCTTCTTGCTGCAAGACGACGCGCTACGCCTCCCGTCCCGTCACCTCGGCCTGCTGAGCGCACAGCAGGCGAGCTGGGACGAGGCGGCGGCGTTGGCAGCGGCCCGGTACCTGGATCTGGACGCCCTGCTGAACGTGACCCGGGCCCCCGACCTGTCTTCCTCATCAAGCATGAGCCCTCCCCCATCAACACGCATCGCCTACGCTTTTGACAGCGCCTTCCACTTCTATTACCCCGACGCGCTGGACGAACTGCGCTCCTGCGGCGCGGAACTGGTGCCGTTTAGTCCACTCGAAGATGCCGGGGTGCCGGAAGATGTCGGCGGGCTGCTGCTCGGCGGCGGCTACCCGGAGGCGCACGCGGCGGAGCTGGCGGCCAACGAGCGCATGCGCCGGAGCGTCCGCGCCTTCGCTGCCTCCGGGCGCCCGGTGGTGGGCGAATGCGGCGGGCTGATGTACCTGAGCGAAACGCTGGAAGATGAAAACGGCGTGACGCACGAGATGTGCGGCGTGGTTCCCTACCGGACCCGCATGGCACGGCGCCTCAGCCTGGGCTACCGCGACGCGCTGAGCCTGGCCGACTCTCCCCTGTTGCCCGCCGGTACCGCCATTCGCGGGCATGAGTTCCACTTCAGCACGCTGACGCATGAGCCGACCCACCCGGCCTACCGCTGGCGAACGCACGATGGGCAGGAGGTGGCAGAAGGCTACGCGCGGGGCAACGTGCTGGCAAGTTACCTGCACCTGCACTACGGCGGATTTCCGGCGGTGGCAGCCCGGCTGGTGGAGCGTTGCCAGTGAGACGGCGCGCCCTACTGCTGGCCCTCGCGCTGGATACCCTGGGCGAACCGCCTGCTTACTTTCACCCCGTGATCTACATGGGAAATTACCTGCGCTGGGCGCAGACCCACTGGTGCGGGAAAACGGCGAAACAGCAGTTCACGCAAGGCGCGGCAGGCTGGGCGCTCGGCGCAGGTCTGGCAGCGGGCGCCGGCTGGACGGCGTCCGGCTTGCCCTGGTGGGTGCAGGGCGCCCTGCTCAAGCCTTTGCTGGCGCGTAAAGCCCTCTTTGACGCGGTGGCCGAAGTTGCCGGGGCACTGGAACAGGGCGATGTGCCGGAGGCGCGGCGCTTGCTGGCGTGGCACCTGGTCAGCCGGGACACCTCCCAGTTGACGGCGGCGGAAGTGGCGGGCGCGGCGATTGAAAGCCTGGCCGAGAACCTCTCTGACAGCGTGGTCGCGCCGCTGCTCGCCTACCGAGCAGGAGGGTTGCCCCTCGCCGCCGCCTACCGCCTGACGAACACGGCGGACGCGATGTGGGGCTACCGCACGCCTGAGCTGGAGGACGCGGGCAAGGCCGCCGCCAAAGCCGACGACCTGTTCAACCTCGCCCCGGCGCGGCTGACTGCCCTTTGCACGCTGATGGTGAGCGGGAGCCAGAGCTGGCGCGTGTGGGTACGCGACCGGCGCAACCCGGCCAGTCCAAACGCCGGGCACCCCATGAGCGCCTTTGCCGGCGCCCTGGGCGTGCGGTTGGACAAAAGAGGGGTCTACGTGCTGAACGCAGCCGGCGCGGCTCCTGGTCCTGAACACCTCGCACCAGCGCTGGCCCTTGCCCGCCGGACGCTGGTGCTGGCGGTGTTGGTCTTGCTGCTGCCTTTCCCAGGCCGCCTTTCCCGGAGACCCCATGCCTGATGACGCTCTCCCTGGCCTAGTGCCCCGCATTCCGCACGGCGGCCCATCGAGTGCCGCTTTCGTCGGCCTCGATTTCAGCGTCAACTGCAATCCCTACGGCCCGAATCCGGCCCTCCTCGCTGCTGTGCGCGGCGCCGACCACGCGCACTATCCCGATCCCAGCTATCTCGGCGTGCGCCGGAGGCTGGCCGACTGGCACGGCGTTTCTCCCGACGAGGTAGTTCTCAGCGTCGGCGCATCGGACCTGCTGCACCGCGTCGTCCGCGCCTTTTTGCCTGCGGGAGACGTGCTGCTGAGTCTTCACGCCCCGTTCGGTGAACTCGCCCGCGCCGCGCAGTTGCAACGGGCGAAAATTCACGTGATGGACGAGGTGCCCGCTGCTCTGCCGCCCCGTACCCGCCTCGTCTACGTGGGGCAGCCGCACAACCCGACGGGGCGCCGACTCTGCGCGCCGGAACTAGACATTCTGGCGAACGCCTGCGCCGCTGCCCACGCGTTGCTGGTGCTCGACCTTGCCTACGCGCCCTTTCTGTCGCTCCCTGTTCACCATCACCCATTCACCATCAATGTTCTGTCTCCCGGCAAAGCCCACGGCCTCGTCGGAGCGCGGCCCGCCTACGCTCTTGCCCGCGCGGAGGTCACGGCGCGGCTGGACAACCTCGCCCCAGCATGGCACCTCCCGGCGGGCACGGCGGCGCTGCTCGCGGCCTTGCCCGCCGCACAAGATTTCCTGTCCGAGACGCTGCCCCGCGTGCAGAATGACGCCGCAGCTCTGGCCCACGCCCTGCGCGAATTTGGCCCCGTGGAACGCCGCGGCACGCCCTTTCTGACTCTGGAAGTCGGTGACGCGGCGGCAGTCGCGCGAAAACTGCTGCCACTGGGCATCCGGGTGCGTGACTGCGCGAGCTACGGCCTGCCGGGGCGGGTGCGGGTAAGTACGCAGGCGAACAAGAATGACCGGCGGCTCATCGGCGCTCTCCAGGAGGTTCTCTATGGGTAAGGCCATCATGGTTCAGGGCTGCACGTCGAATGCGGGCAAGTCCTACCTCTGCGCGGCGCTGTGCCGGATGCTCAGTGACGAGGGGCTGCGGGTAGCCCCCTTCAAAGCCCAGAACATGAGCAACAACGCGGGGGTCACGCCCCCGGAGAGTTCAGCGCCGGGCCTGGAAATGGGCCGCGCTCAGCTGGTGCAGGCCCGCGCTGCCCGCGTGGTGCCCGACGTGCGGATGAATCCGGTGCTGCTCAAGCCCGAGGCCGACACGAGCAGTCAGGTGGTGCTGCTGGGACGCGCCGCTCCCGAGCTGACCGCCCTGCCCTGGCGCGAGCGTAAGCCCCGGCTGTGGCCCTTTGTCAAAGGCGCCCTTCACAGCCTGCTGGACGAGTTCGACGTGGTGGTCATCGAGGGCGCGGGCAGCCCTGCCGAGGTTAACCTGCGCCCGAGCGACATCGTGAACATGCGCGTTGCCCGTGAGGCCCGGGCCGCCGTGCTGCTCGCCGCCGACATTGACCGGGGCGGCGCCTTTGCCCACTTGCTCGGCACCTGGCATTGCCTGATGCCCGAGGAGCGCGCCTTGATGCGCGGGTTTATCCTCAACCGGTTTCGCGGCGACGCTTCTCTGCTCGCTCCCGCGCCTGAGTGGCTCGAAGAGCAGACCGGCGTGCCGACCCTGGGCGTGGTGCCCTGGCTGAACGTCGCGCTGCCCGAGGAAGACGGCGTGGCTGTAGAGGCCCCAGCTGCCATCATCCCCTCACCGTCAACGGGCTTTGTTGCCATTCCCCGGCTGCCCCGCGTGTCCAACCTCGACGAGTTCGCGCCGCTGGGTGAACTGGCCCGCTGGGTCACGTCGCCGCAGGAGCTGGCTGGAGCGAGGGCGGTCATTCTTCCTGGCAGCAAAAGCACCGCCGCCGACCTCGCCTGGTTGCGGGCCACCGGGCTGGCTGGCGCCGTGACCCGCCTCGCTGTGCAGGGCGTGCCGGTACTGGGCATCTGCGGGGGCCTGCAAATGCTGGGGCAGACCCTTTCCGACCCGCAGGGGGTGGAGGGCGGGAGCGCTGCGTCTGGGGGAAAAGTGTACGGGCTGGGCCTGCTCGACCTGCACACGGCCTTCGCCGCCGATAAGACCACCCGCCTGAGCGAAGTCCGTGACCCCGAAACCGGCCTGCGGCTTCAGGGGTACGAGATTCACCACGGCCAAACCCGCAGCGGGCCAGGCGTACAAACGCTGGTGCCCGGGCTGCTGTGGCGCTCCGGCAATGTGCGCGGCACCTATCTGCACGGCCTGCTGGAAAACTCAGCTTATCTGGAGCACTTCCTGCGCTGGGCCGACTTGCCAGTGCCGGCGTGCCTGGACTCGCTTGACGCCCGCCTCGACGCCATCGCCGCGCAGGTCCAAGCGGGCCTGAGCTGGGACCGGGTGCGGGCGCTGCTTTAAGGGTTTTTCCAGTTCAGCTGGCCTATAGACGGACCGCGATTGAATCCCCAAACCTGGGGAATCCGGTCCGGGGGTCTACAACTGATGCCGGACGCAAGGGGGACTCCGCCACCAACTGGGTCGGCCAGTTGGACGGAAAAAGTACGCTCACGGGACACCGGGCGTAACCCTCGGTCCAACGGAACGGTGCTGGTCGGTCCGAGACGCACTGAGTCTGTCTTACCTATCGGCCATAGTTTCAGCGAACTACCGTGCAAGCCGATTTCACTGAAAAAACTAGCGGATCAACTACACCTTGAAGGGCAGGTCAGGAATCTCAGCCCAGCCTTTTTCGGCGGTCAGCACATCCAGCTTCAGGGCTTCCGCAGTGCCCAGACAGGCGGCGTCACCGAGGCTCAGACCATAAGGCGACTTGCGGGCGTAATAAAACGACGCCTTTTTCCGGCAGGCACTCTCGAAAGGCACTTCGCGGACAAAACCCAGCAGCGGCCCCAGCTGGGCCTCGACCTGGCGGGGGGTGAAGGCACCACGGCCGACGAGCTTGCCCTGGACTTCGGTCAGGGTGACGCTGCTGATCCAGCAGGGCTGGGAGCTGACGACCTTCAAGACTTCAAGGCCGCCTTCTTCTTTCAGCAAAAATGCCAACAAGGCACTGGCATCAAGGAGCATTTACCAGCCCTTCTCTTTGGCTTCAGCCTGACGTTCGTCGAGCAGTTCCTGGGTGAAGTCCCGCTCGTCACCCTCTGCTTTCTTCAGGCTGCCGTATAGAGATTCCGCGAGGAGCCTACGACTGGTCATCCGGTAACCGAAGTCTTCTTTGACTAAGATAAGTTCATCACCCTCTTGGACGCCGAGTTCGGTACGGACGTCAGTGGGGACTACAATACGGCCCTGTGCCTGAAGTTTCAGATTGTAGGCATGAGTAGTCATAAGTGCCTGATTCTAGCAAAATAGGCACGATATATTCGTCTGCCCATGCCCCTATCTTTTGTTACAGTTCTTGAATGGTGGGCCGTGGTCAGCTACTCAGGTCAAACGGATTCTCGACCGTAGCCCGGGCTGACATCGGTCGTTCAAGAACCACTTGCCTTTCACTTCGGTTGTGCAAGTGGTTTTTGCAAGGCGAAAACGCTGTGTTCTTCGCATCGTCAAGCTACGTAATATCTCATAAACTACTCATCGAAGATAGCAGAAAATCGGGCCTTCGCTAGGTTAAGCCCATTTAGGGGCATTCGTCCCCAGACCTCTCTACATAATCTTGACTATTCCAGTTGGTTTAGTGAGGATGAATATGAAGAAGGCTTTTCTGTCCACGTTGCTGCTCCTGTCGTCCGCTTCTGCTGCCCAGATTAAGGGGGCAGACGGCGTCACCGTCGGGGTTTCCAATCCCAAGCGCGTGGTCGCGCTGAACGCCACCACCGTGGAAATGATCTACCGCCTGGGCAAGCAGAAGACTATCGTCGGCACCGATGTCAGTGGCGTCTATCCCCTCAACAAGATTCCCAGCGTGGGGCATTGGGCGCAGCTTCCCGCTGAGGGCATCATAAGCCTGAAACCCGATCTCGTGATCGGCACCGCCGACAATTTTGCTGCCGGGAAAAACGGCACGGTCGTGCAACAACTCCGTGCGGCGGGGATCAAAGTACTGGTGCTGCCCGCCACTGATACGGGCGGCCTGAATGGAGTCAAGACGCGCCTGAACATGCTGGGTCAGGTCTACAACGTCCCCAACGCTGCTGCCAGCTTGACCAAGAGCTTCGATACCACCATGAAAGCCGTGACGGCCAATAAGCCTAAGAAGGCTCCTAAAGTCATTTTCCTGTACGCCCACAGCGCCAGCGACGCCAGCATCTACGGCACGGAAGGCGGCGCGAATGAGCTGATTACCCTGGCCGGCGGCAAGAACGCGGCCCCCTTCAAGGACACCAAAGCCCTGACCGCCGAGGCGCTGGTCGCTATCAATCCCGACGCTATTGTCATGCTGGAGCGCGGGCTGGACGGTGTAGGGGGTCTGGAAGGACTGCTGAAGATGCCTGGTGTCGCCCAGACGAATGCGGGCAGGGATAAGCGGGTCTACACCGTGGACAACTCGATTCGCTGGATTGGCCCGCGTCTGCCCGAATTTGCGCTGAAGCTGGCCCGGCAGTTCAAGGCAGATTTCCGGTGACGACGGTGGCATCCTCTGCCTTTCCTGTCAGTCGGCAGCGTTCGCGAGCAGCGCTCTCACTTGTGCTCTTGCCGCTGCTGCTCCTGCTGACGCTGATCATGGCAGTAGGCACAGGAGCCGTTCACATTGCACCGCTGCAAGTGGTGAGCATTCTGCTGGCCCCCCTGGGCATTGCACCGCTGCAAGGCTATGAGGAGCAACAGGCCGCCGTACTGTGGGCCATTCGGCTGCCGCGCGTGATGCTAGGGATGCTGGTGGGCGCGGGGCTGGCGGTGGCGGGCGCAGCCATGCAGGGACTTTTCCGCAACCCACTGGCCGACCCGGGACTCCTGGGAATTTCGTCGGGGGCCAGCCTCGCCGCCGCGATGAGCGTGGTGCTGGGGTTCCACGCCTTCGGCAACTACTCGCTGCCCGTCGCCGCGTTCACGGGTTCGCTGCTCGCCACGATGCTGATCTACATGCTGTCGCAGGACCGTGGGCGGGTCAACGCAACCACCATGCTGCTCTCGGGCATCGCCATCAACGCGCTGTGCGGCGCAGGTACGGGCCTGATGACTTTTCTGGCGACGGATGAGCAGCTCCGAAGCATTACCTTCTGGAGTTTGGGTTCGCTGGGGGGCGCGACCTGGCCCACCGTCCTGAGCGCTGCTCCACTGATTCTGGCTGGCACATTGATTTTGCCCTTTATGGCCCGCGCCCTCAACGCGCTGATGCTGGGCGAAAGCGGCGCATCACATCTGGGGGTGAACGTGCAGACCGTCAAATGGAGTGTGGTCGCTCTGGTGGCTCTGAGTGTAGGGGCAGGCGTGGCAGTGGCAGGAACCATCGGTTTTGTGGGACTGGTGGTTCCGCACCTGCTGCGGCTGCTGACTGGGCCGAACCACCGCACGCTGCTGCCCGCTTCGGCCCTCCTGGGCGCAGCATTGCTGGTGCTAGCCGACCTCGTTTCGCGCACCATCGCCATGCCGGCTGAAGTGCCAATCGGGATTATCACCGCGCTGCTGGGCGCACCGTTTTTCCTGTATCTGCTGCGGGCGGGCCGGAAGGAGGTGGGCGCATGACAGCTTCTTCGCCTTCCATTCGCGTGACCGACCTGAGCTACTCGGTGGCGGGGCGCGAACTGCTCTCTAAGCTCAAATTCCATCTGCAAAGCGGCGAGATGCTGGCGGTGCTGGGGCGCAACGGGGCTGGAAAAAGCACGCTTCTCAAGCACCTGACGGGCGAACTTGGCAAGAGCGGAGTAGAACTGTTCGGGCAGCCGCTCCGGGACATCAAGCCTGCCGAAGCCGCCAAGCGCCGCGCCGTGTTGCCGCAGCAAACGCCCCTTTCGTTTGCCTATGAGGTGCTGGACGTGGTGCTGCTGGGCCGCATTCCGCACGGGCAGCGCGAGACGGTGCAGGACCGGGCTATTGCCGCCGCATGTCTGGAAAGGGTTGGCCTGAGCGGATACGAAACCCGTGATGTGCTGACCCTGTCCGGTGGCGAGCAGCAACGTGTTCACTTTGCCCGCACCCTGGCGCAGTTGCATGGCGTCATCGGTGAACGGGTGCTGCTGCTCGACGAACCCACTGCCAGTCTGGACCTGGCCCATCAGCACGCAACTTTGCGGCTTGCCCGCGAACTGTGCCGGGAAGGCGTGGGGGTTCTGGCCGTCCTCCACGACCTGAACCTCGCCGCGCAATACGCCGACCGGGTGCTGATGCTCGCGGAAGGTCACGTTATCGCCTGTGACCATCCCGCCGTCGCCCTGACGCCCGAGAGCATCCGTACTGCCTACGGTCATGAGGTTCTGGTCACGCAGCACCCCTGCCTGAACTGTCCTCTGATTGTGAGCGCCAGCTAGGAGTCCGATGTCTGACCTTATTACCCGTGTTTCTTTACCGCTTAAGCGCCGCCAGATCACGGTCAAAGCCGTGACTGACCTGACACCGACCCTGCGCCGCATCACCCTGACGGGAGATGACCTTGCCGATTTCAGTAGTCCTGGCGCAGACGACCATATCAAGCTCTTTTTTACGCCTTTGGACGGCAGCGACCTCATCGGACGCGATTACACCCCCCGCACCTTCCGACCTGACGTGCTGGAGCTGGATTTAGACTTCGTCCTGCATGAACGGGGAATAGCGACGACCTGGGCCAGAAAGGCCAACGTTGGCGATGAATTGCTGATAGGCGGGCCGCGCGGCTCCACGCTGGTGAAGTACGAATTTGATGAATATTTGCTGGTGGCCGATGACGCGGCCTTGCCCGCGCTGGCCCGCCGCCTGGAAGAACTGCCCGCTGGCGTCAAGGTCATCACATTGGTCGAAGTTCAGAGCGCGGCCCACCAACTGCCCCTGTCATCGGCAGCTACCCTGACCCTGCGCTGGCTGCATAGAGGAGATGCAGCACCAGGTACGACCACGCTCCTGCGGGACGCGGTGGCCGAATGGAAAACGCCCTCAGGCACAGCCTTTGTCTGGGTCGGCGCGGAACGCAAGGCGGCGCTTGGCATCAAGGAGAACCTGTTGGCACGGGGACTGGACGCCGAAACCATGCGCGTGACGGCTTACTGGACAAATGATAGAGCTGAGCCGTCACAACTTGAGTAAAAGAAGCACTGTCGCCTAGCTGAAGGGGTCGCCTCAACGGGCGACCTTAATGCCGTAAAAAAAAATGTAGTTTACCTCAATCAATGGTTCGTGCAGTTTTGAGCCCAAAAGGAAAGACCCATTGAAAATGGAGCTGTGAAATCACCGCTTCCAATGGGTCTGATGGCCATCCTACAGTACGTTCTCAGCACGGTCCCGCTGCGCAAGACGCAGCGGAATTTCCTGACCGTGCTGCTCAGCGTTTTTCTCGCTGTTCCTGGACGGCTGAACGCCCTGAATCTCTCCCGGTATGCAGCCTGCTCGGAGAGTACGATTCGTCGTTGGCTGCACCGAAGTGACGATGGGGCCATTCCGTGGGGCGCGTTACACCAGGCGACTGTCAGTACAGCAATCGAGAGTGGGCTGATCAGCCCACTGTGCGTTCTGGCCATCGACGCCTCTTTTCACCGCAAAGCCGGTCAGCACACCGCACACCTCGGCTCGTTCTGGAATGGCTGTGCCGCGCGGACCGAACGCGGAATCGAGCAATCCTGTTGTGCCCTCATTGATGTCCAGCACCGGCAGGCCTTGACGGTCGATGTCCGTCAGACCCTGACCGGGTCTGAGGCTCCAACTCGTCTGGAACAGGCCGCCGATCAGCTGGATGACGTGCTGCTCGATCTCCGGACTGTTCAACAGCTTGATCTGGCTGCTGTCGTTGCCGACGGGAATTACGCGAAGGAACCCATCGTGGAGACCGTGACGGGTCACGGTCTCCCGTTTATCTCCAGATTGCCTCGCAACGCCAACCTCAACGACCTCTACACCGGTGAGCATCCCAGACGACGGGGGCGAAAGAAGAAGTTCGACGGTAAGGTGGACTTCAGTGACCTGCAGCGCTTCGACCTCGTCTCTGCAAGGCCGACTGAGCGGGTGTGGACGCAGGTGGTCTGGAGCGTGCAGTGGGCGCGGGAAGTGCGCGCAGTCGTCATTCAGCAGATTGGTAAAAAGGGTCAGGTCACCGGCTACGCGGTGCTGTTCAGCACCGCTGTGACCATGCCGGCTCATGAGGTCATGGCGCTGTATCGAAGCCGCTTTGAGATCGAACTGATCTTCCGGGATGCCAAACAGTTCCTGGGGGGCCAGGATGTGCAACTGCGGTCACAGCAGGGCATCGAGGCGCATTGGAACGTGGTGCTGCTGACCCTGAATCTTTGCCGACTGGAGGCCCTGCGAGCGGCAGGTGGCGGGCAGGATCTGGTGTTCAGTCTCGAAGACATGAAACGCAGGGCGTATAACGCCCTGCTGGCCCAGGTCATTTTATCCAATCTGGACCTCTCGGCTCGCTTTGAAGAATGAGCGAATTCGCCGTTCAGTCCGCTGGATTTCGGACTTAAAGCCGCCTAAAACTGCACGAACCATTGTAAAAGCGGGTCAACCCCACTTATTACTCATGCTGCACAGCATTTCGTTCTCCCTCAGAGCGTTTTGAAAGGCCTGGCTAGCGTATTGACTGCCTCGGTCGCTGTGATGAATGAGTCCGGCAGACGGTTTCCGCCTGCTCACCGCCATATTCAGGGCATTCAGCGGCAGTTGAGCCGTCATGGTGTTCTCCATCGACCAGCCCGCAATCGTCCTGGCGAACAAGTCCATCGTCACGGCCAGGTATAACCAGCCTTCTTTGGTTGGGATATAGGTGATATCGCTGGCCCAGACAGTATTTGGTGCCTCAGGAGTGAAATTCCTATCCAGCAGGTTGGGGGCAACGGGTAGGGCATGCTTGCTATCGGTGGTTTTAACGAACTTGCGACGCGTTTTGCCGTACAGGCCAAGGTCACGCATCAATCGAGCAATTCGACGCACACTGTGCTGGTGACCATCGGCCGCGAGCTGCTTCTGAATCCGGGGCGCTCCATAGCGCCCTTTGTGCTGATGATCAATGTCCTCAATGAGGAGCTTGAGGCGTTCATCGTGGGTTTTCCTCGTTGAGTACGGCCTTCTTCGCCAGTTTCTGAAGCCACTCGGGGTCACTTGCAGAATCCGACACATGATGTCGAGACGAAATTCGTCGAGATGGGCGGCGATAAACGCGAACCTCAGAGATTTTCTTTGGCAAAGAAGCGCCCAAGGCTCCAAACCGCTTTGGGGCCTGCTCTGGGCAAGAAGGCCGCTGCTTTTTTCAGGATTTCACGTTCCTGTCGCAAAATTTCGTTCTCTTTGCGGAGTCGTTGGATTTCCTGTTCTTGTGGCGTCAGGGTCGAACGACCCTGACCGGGAAAGGCTGCTTGTCCTGCTTCTTGAGCTTGGAGTCGCCAACGGTAGAGCACTGAAGTGCTGATACCAAGGTCGCGGGCGGCCCGGATGGGGCCAACATCCTCACGTGCTGCCAGGTCAATGGCCTGACGTTTGAATTCTGCGGTGTAAATCTTTCTGGTCGTCATGGGGTTGCCTCCTATGCTGAAGGCTTAACTGCACCGATACAAAACTGGATCAATCCCACTCTCAACCATTACATTTACAGAACAGGCCCCCAGCTCTAAGTTGGGGGCCTGTTCTGCATTTCGCTTGTCAAAGTAAAGAACCTATGTATTGTCATGCCATGAATGAGTCTTATAAACGTCCATGCCAACATGCAGAAAACGTGACAAGAGCTGGCGCTTCAAAGCGAACTTCGAGAACCTGAGAATTACAGGTGATAGGTGCTGGGGTCGTCGAAGTTGACCGTGACCTCAGTAGGTGACAACTTCACTTTCAGCCGCTCCTGGCGGGCAAAAAGCCTGGATGAACACCTCCAGGATCGCCATGAACTGTTGGGGTTTCCACCGTAGGGCATCCACGAGATGCTGAGCGCCGTGCCGTACCAGACTGACCGCTCTCCGACCATGCTTCAGAACGGGGATGGGCCAGGTCTGGCTCAGCCAGACCCCCAGGCGCAAACAGAACATCCAGGCCAATGTCACCAGTCCGAAGAGTCGCTGTAGACGGCTCCTTTCCGTTATTCCGGTTCGCTCTAAGTCAAAGCCTCGCTTTTTGAAACTGCTGAAGGTGCACTCTATCGACCAGCGCTGTTTGTAGAGCCTCCAGGTCTTCCGAGCACTGAAATCTGTGGCGATGATGACGAGGTCACCTGTGGGTGACCTCGTTGCGACCACCCGCATCAACTCCCCGAACACGAACACCTTTTCGCCAATCTCGTGAAAATGACCGTGCTGGACGTGCTCAAACCACTCTTTCCCCTTCATGTCGTCTAGCATGTCGGTCTGTCGGATACGAATTGCCCTCTTGATGCCCTGACGACGAAGAAAGCGGAACCATTCCGCGCCGATGAACTCCCGATCGGCCACCAGACCCAGCCAGCGTTTCGCTGGCCAGGCCCGAAGGAGCTTCAACACCAGCCACATTCGAGCGTAGGTGTGACTGTTCCCAGACTGGTCGAGAGGCACCCAGATGAGCGGCAGGGTGAAGCCGTGAACCACGGCTCCAAGCACCAGAAAGTTGATGGGCGTTTCCCCGTGCTCCCAATTGGTGCGGTCCAGACTTAGCAAAACCTTCCCCGGTGGAAGATGGACGACAAGCAGAGCGATGAAAAAGCCCCTGTCCAGCTGCTCATCCCGGAAGGTGCGGTCTGCTCGTCTCTTCTTGCCCTGCGGGGTACTCATCCCCGGCATATGGGCACTCAGGTCGTGATGATTGACGCTCCTCGCGGCAATCATCGCCAGGAGGACGTCAATGAGGCGCTGGAGTGTATCGATGCGGAGGTGACTGGCATGCGTTTTGAAGTGCCCGGTGAGTGCGGTAGCCTGCTGGGCAGCTCCCCTCTGTTGATTTCACACTCTCAGGAAACCGCGAACAGTCGGCCCCATCAAGCTTGATGGGGCCGACTGTTGGTTTTTGCCGTCTGGGACAACGTCGAACCGAAGTTGTCACCTACTGAGGTGAGAAGGATGCTCTCCCCTCTCTTTTGCTGGATCTGGCTCTTTTACACGCGTTTCAGGGAGACTTCTGACGCTTTTTTACGTAGATTTTTGCTGTCACGTTGCTCCGAAGCTCCAAAAGTGCGGGCTTTTTCTACTCAAACCTCCGAAAGTGCGGGCTTTTCCCTGACAACAAATAGTCGAGAGCTATTCAGGAATCAAACTTCGGTTTGTTATTGTTCTTACATTGTTGGCCTGCTTGTTGGTCGAGTCCGACTCTTTGACTTGCTAGCGCAATGCCTGGCTATAGTTCCCACGATGGGAACTGGTAAGCCATGAAAGGGGACCATGCAGCTTGGGCGTGGGCAGAGGACGGTCAAAAGAGACGAAGTGCATTCGCTGCCGCGAAATCAAGCATTTCCCGGCGAGTTGTCAGGGGCCATGAACACCCCAATCTGGTAAATCTCGCCCACCGGCTCACGGTTGAGGTAAGGCAGGATCAACGCCATGAGGTCG
The DNA here is from genome assembly GCF_000008565.1 of Deinococcus radiodurans R1 = ATCC 13939 = DSM 20539. Taxonomy (GTDB): domain Bacteria; phylum Deinococcota; class Deinococci; order Deinococcales; family Deinococcaceae; genus Deinococcus; species Deinococcus radiodurans. Next base: position 23,377 of record NC_000958.1, read on the forward strand.
CGTTGCAATTCGCGGGCCTCTTGCTGGGTCAGGGCCACATTATTCCAGCCCGACAGGATCAGCGGCGCGCCCTCGGCGGCGGGAATGAACACCTCGCCCCGCAGGGAGACGATCTCGTAATAAGTTTCGCCCGAAGGGGTAAAACAGGTCAGCGTGCCCCAGGCCTCGTCCAGGCTGGCGCGCATCGCCCGGCCCAGATTGACCTCGAAGCGCTGCAATTCGGCGCGGCGATTGTCTTCGCCCATTTGCTCGAGGGGACGTACACTGAACGGCACGAAAAACGCTGCCGGGGCGCGGTAAAACCGGAGATCACGGCCTGCACGCCGCTCGCGCCGGACTTCCTGCACCAGTCCCAGCCGCACAAACCGCTGCGTCAGCTTGTAGGTGGCGGTCAGGCCTAATCCTAGTTCGGCAGCGGCCTGCGACACACTGCATTCGCCGCGCATAAAGGGAGCCAGGCGGCGCAGGTCACGGCGGTCAGTGATCGTGGCTGCCTGCGCCTCCTCCGACACGATCAGGGTGCCGGGCGGCAGTCGGTCATCTCGTAAGTTGCCGTTGGGCGCTCTACTTCCCCAGTGGGCTGTCATGGGAACAAGGGTAGGCGGTAGCGTCGCCCTATGAAACGAGCCCTCACCGCATCCCTCATCTTTTTGACGCTGAGCACGGCGCTGGCAGGAGGAGGCCGGGCAGCCGTAACGACCCGCAGCCTCACCCTAAAGCTGGGCGACCAGTCCAGCCGCGCCGAACTGCTGCTGCCTGCCGACGCGACTAGGCCGGCCCCTTTGGTCCTCCTGATTCAGGGCACCGGGCCGGAAGACCTGAACGGCAGTTTCGCCACGTACGGCGGCGTGGTGCAGGGGTCGCTCGGCAAGCTGGCGCAGACGCTGGCAGCCAGAGGATTTGCCGTGATGCGCTACGACAAACGCTACGCCGCCCAGACCTTCGACCCCCGCACAGCGCAGGCCGCCCAAAATGGTTACAACAAGCTCACTCTGAAAGACCTGCTGAGTGACGCCCGCACCGCCCTGAAGACAGCCGAGGCGCAACCCGGCGTCAACAGCCGCAAAGTCTTCGTCTACGGCTGGAGCGAAGGTACCGTGGTCGCGGCGGCCCTCGCTCAGGAGATTCATGCCAGCGGCCTGGTCCTCCAAGGCCCCGTGGTCGACAGTTTCGCGTCGTCCTTTGCCCGCCAGTTCCAGACGGTGGGGATGACTTACCTGAACACCTACGCCAGGGACGGCAAGATCGACCTGTCGGGGGTCCTGGCTGCCTTGCAAGGCCCAGGTAGCGGCCTGGCGAAGATGCAGGCCAGTCTGCTGCTGTCGCTGGACAGCACCCCGCAGGCACCCAAACTGGCCGCCATGCTCGACACCAACGGCGACGGTCTGCTCGATCTGAAACAGGAAGTCCTGCCGCGTGTCTCCGACTTTTATCAGCGCACGACAGCGCAGTCGCCGCTCTACGCCGGCTCCGGTACCCTACCCGTCCTCGGCACAGTGGCCCCGCAGCTCAAACTGCCGGTGCTGATCTTGCAGGGCGAAAACGACGGCAATATCGACCCCGCTTACGCGAAAAAACTTAATAGCTTGCTTTCCGACAGCACCCTCAAGCTGTATCCCGGCCTGGGCCACAGCCTGGGTCAGGCGGCGAGCATCACCCAGGACGACTTCGCGCCTATGCAGCAGGCACCCATGAACGACATGGCGGCGTGGCTGGCGCAGCATTAGCCTCCTGCACAGGGTCTCTGGCAACTCAGTGCGCAGAGACAGTTGAGTTGCCACCGGACGAAATCGCCAGTGGGCGCCCCTCACCTGCGTGGAGGCGGTATGCTCCGGTGAAAGTATGGAAAGCCACGAGATGATTGTCCGTTCCCTGGGAGAGAGCGCGGCCTTACTGGAGGAGTGGATCAGCGAGCAGCTGCGTTCGCCCGATGTGCGCCACGACCTGTTGAGCGAAACGCAGTTGCGTGCTCAGGCCCAGGCTTTTCTCACGCAGTTCACCCGGGCCGTGACGCAGGCCGCTTCGCTTGGGCAGCTGGGCACCATCACCGGAGAAAGCTGGGCCGAACTGCGTGGCTTTCTGGAAGACCTCTCCCGGCGCTGGGCGAGTCAGGGCTTCAGCTTCTCGGAAGTCGCCATCTTTGTCTTTTCCCTCAAGCAGCCCTTGTTTGAACGCCTGCGCCAGCAAGAGCAGAGCGCGGGGGCAGACGCGCAGACGGTCATTCAGGCTGTCTGGACGGTCTCGACCCTGCTCGACCGGCTGGGGCTCTACACCGTCACGGTGTATCAGCGCAGCCGCGAAGCGATCATCGAGCGTCAGCGCCAGGAAATGCTCGAACTGTCCACCCCCGTCGTCAAGATCTGGGAAGGCGTCGTAGCCCTGCCCCTGATCGGCACGCTCGACAGCGAACGGACGCAGGTCGTGATGGAAACGCTACTCGAGCGCATCGTGGAGACGGGGGCCAGCGTGGCGATCATCGACATCACGGGTGTGCCGACGGTGGACACCCTGGTCGCCCAGCACCTGCTGCGAACCGTGGCAGCCACCCAGCTGATGGGCGCCGAGTGCATCATCAGTGGGATTCGCCCGCAGATCGCGCAGACCATCGTGCAACTGGGCATCGATCTGAGTGGCGTCACCACGCTCGCCACCCTCGCCGACGCGATCCGGGTCGCTATGAACCGCACCGAAGCGTCCCCACGCGGCGCGTTCTAGAGCGTATGGACCGCCTTCCCATTCTGAAGCTCGGAGACTGCCTGCTGGTGACCATTCAGGTGGAGCTGCATGACCGCCTCGCGCTCACCTTGCAAGACGACCTGACGACCATGATCGCAAACACCGGGGCGCGGGGCGTGTTGATCGACATCAGTGCGCTCGACATCGTGGACTCGTTCATCGCGCGGGTGCTGGGCAACATCGCCGCCATGAGCCGCGTGCTGGGGGCCGAGACGATGGTGGTCGGCATGCAGCCCGCCGTGGCGATCACGCTGGTGGAACTGGGGGTGACATGGCAGCACATGCACACGGCCTTGAGCGTGGAGCGTGGCCTGGAACGACTCAAGGTGCTGATCGCGGAGCGCCACACACTTCGGGGCCATTCTCCTCGGGGCAAGCGCGGAGGCGGAGTTGACGGCTCCCGGCACTGAGGCGCCCGAGACCTTGCCCGTCCGCTCGGAGGAGGACGTGGTGCGTGTGCGTCAGGCGGTGCGCGCTCTGGTGGTGCGGCTCAAGTTCAGCCTGGTGGACCAGACGAAGATCGTGACGGCGGCCTCTGAGCTGGCCCGCAACACGCTCGTCCACGGCGGGGGCGGCGAGACGCGGCTGGAGATCGTCCATGACGGCGTGCGCTCGGGGCTGAAAATGACCTTCGAGGACCAGGGGCCGGGGATCCTCGACATCGACCGGGCGCTGCGCGACGGCTTTACCTCGGGCGGCGGGCTCGGGCTCGGGCTCGGCGGTTCCAAGCGGCTGGTCAGCGAACTGCGAATCGAGACGGAGGTGGGCATGGGCAGCCGCATCACCGCCCTGAAATGGAAGTGAAGGTGGGGCGCAGGAGCACAGGCCAGCAGAGCAGGGGCCAATGATGAAGGCGGGGCTAACCGGCGCGGGGAGTGGACCTGACAGCTAACGCCGATGTTGTTTCCTGCCCTCCGTTATGAATTGCGCGACGCGTCGGCCACCGGCGAGGCCCGCCGGGGCGCGGCTGAACTGGCCCGCTCGCTGGAATTGAGCGAGGTGCGCCAGGGTGAGCTGGCGATTATCGTGACCGAGCTGGCGTCGAACGTAATCAAGCACGCGGGTGAAGGCGAAATCCTGCTTCAGGCCCGCACGGTGGGGGGGCAGGTGGCCATCGAGGTGCTGGCGCTCGACCGGGGCCTCGGCATTGCCCGGCCCGCGGAGGTGTTTCGTGACGGTTACTCCACCGCCGGAACGCCCGGCACGGGGCTGGGGGCGACGCAACGCCTGGCGGGCAGCTTCGACCTGAGTTCGGTGCCGGAAGTGGGCACGGCGGTGCTGGCGCGGGTCTTCAGGGGCACCCTTCCCCCTGAGCCGGTGGCATCCACTGGCCTTGACGTCGGCGCGGTGGCCCTCCCCTACCCCGGTGAAACCGTTTGCGGTGATGCGGCAGCGGTTCTGACGGGGCCAGACGGGGGCCTCGGCCTGCTGCTGGTGGACGGCCTGGGGCACGGTCTGGGCGCCCACGACGCGGCGCAGGCGGCGGTGCGGGCTTTTCAGGCGGCGGGCCGCACCGGGGGCATTCCGCAGGCTCCGGATGCCTGGCTCACGGCGGTGCACGAGGCCATGCGCGGAACACGCGGCGGGGTGGGCGCGGTGGCTACCCTGGAGCCGGGCGCAGTGGATTCAGGCACAGGCACCGTTTCTTTTGCCGGAGTGGGCAACATCAGCGCCGTGGTCGTCGGCAGTGCCGGGCGGCGCGGCCTGATGTCGCACAACGGCACGCTGGGGCAGTCGTCGGTGCGCCCGCAGGTTCAGACCGCACCGTGGGACGACAGCAGCCTGCTGGTAATGCACTCCGACGGACTGCAAAGCGGCTGGAACTTGGAGCGTTATCCGGGGCTGCTGCACAAACCCGCCTCCTTGATCGCTGGGGTGCTCTACCGCGACCACGTGCGGGGCCGGGACGACGTGACTGTGCTGGTCGTGCGTGGCGCTGGGAGCCGCTTTTGAACCTGCTGGCGCTCCCCCTGCGCAGTGAGGTGGAACTCGCGGACGCCCGCACCCGCGCCCGGCACATCGCCGAACTGCTGGGGCTGGGCAACCAGGATCAGGTGCGGGTGGCCACCGTCGTCTCCGAACTCGCCCGCAACGTGCTGCTCTATGCCGGCAGTGGGCAGGTCACGTTCTCCGTGCGGGACGAGGCCGGGAGGTCCACCCTGCTGATCGAGGTCCGTGACCAGGGTCCGGGCCTGGGTCATCTGGACGAGGTGCTCGGCGGCCAGTACCGCTCGAAGACCGGGATGGGCGTGGGGCTGACGGGCACGCGCCGCCTGATGGACGAGTTCGACATCCAGACCGCGCCGGGAAAAGGCACGGTCGTGCGGGTCGGTAAGCATTTGCCTGCCGTGGTGGGGGACGCCGAGCAGCGGCGCGTGGCCGAGGTGCTGGGGAGCAGCGGCCCGCGTGACCTGCTCACAGCCCTGAGCGTGCAAAACCGTGACCTCCTCGAAACCCTGGCGGCGCTCAATGAGCGCGAGGAGCGTCTGCAAGTGCTCAATCAGGAGTTGCAGGACACCAACCGGGGCGTGGTGGCCCTCTACGCCGAACTCGAGGAAAAAGCCGAGCGGCTGCGCGAGGCCAACGGCCTCAAGACCACCTTTCTGTCCTATATGAGCCACGAACTGCGCACACCGCTGCACTCCATGCTGGGACTAGCCCGGATTCTTTCGGGTCAGCTCGACGGCCCACTCAACCCCGAACAGCTCAAGCAGGTGCAGCTGCTTCAGGGTGCGGCGGGAGACCTGCTGGAAATGGTCAACGGCCTGCTCGACCTCGCCAAGATGGAAGCGGGCAAAACCGACGTGGACGTGACGACCTTCGAGGTGCGCGAGCTGTTCGGCACCCTGCGCGCCCTCTTTTTGCCGCTGCTCGACAATCCAGCCGTGAACCTGATTTTCGAGGACGCGGCAGGGTTTCCGCCCCTGACCACCGACCAGCGCAAGGTGGAGCAGGTGCTGCGCAACTTCATCGCCAACGCCCTCAAGTTTACGGCAGCCGGTGAGGTCCGCGTGACCGCCCAGTTGCTGCCGAGTGGGGACCGGGTGCGCTTTACCGTTCAGGACACCGGCATCGGCCTGAGCGACGAGGAGCAGGCGCAGCTCTTTCAGGACTTCTCGCAGGTGGGCCGCCCCGGGCGCCCGGCAGGCACCGGCCTGGGTCTGTCGATTGCCCGCAAGTTCACCGAGCTGCTGGGTGGGCGCGTCGGCGTACAGAGCGCTCCAGGCGCCGGAGCCGAGTTCTCTGCCGAGTTACCGGTTGTTTATCCGGGGGTCGGCGCGGCCAAGCGGCCCCGCGCCCTGCTGATCGACGACAGCGAAGCGGACCGCTACGTCCTGACCACCCTGCTGACCCGCGCGGGCTACGAGGTGGACGAAGTGGCCTATGCGGAGCCGGGGCTTGAGCAGGCCAGGAGCGGAGCGTACGATGCCGTGGTGCTCGACCTGAATCTGCCGGACCGGTCTGGCCTGGACGTGTTGCGTGCGCTGCGGGAAAACGCCGGGACGCGCAGTTTGCCGGTCCTGGTGGTGATCGCTGCTGCCCTGGACGCTGCGGAGCGCGCGGCCCTGGAAACCCTGGGGGCCAGCGTGCACCTCAAAGAAGCGCTCTATCAGGATGAGCAGGTGCTGTTCGCCTCATTGCCGTCAGGGAGCGTGCACTATGGGGAAGCCCCTGATGCCTGAAGCCCCTGTCGAGCCTGCCGCTTCCGTGTCCGAACCTACCCGTTCCAGTGTCCTGGTGGTGGACGACAATGCTGCTGGGCGCTACGTCACGGTACACGTTCTGCGTTCTGGGGGCCATACGGTCGCTGAGGCCGCCACCGGCGCAGAGGCGCTGGAGAAGGCTGCGAGCTTACAGCCTGACCTGATCGTGTTGGACGTCAATCTGCCGGACATCAGCGGCTTCGAGGTTGCGCGGACGCTGCGTCAGAACCCTGCTCTCGGCGCCGTGCCCATCCTGATGGTGTCGGCGGCCCGGGTGGCCGATACGGACCGCGTCCTGGGTCTGGAAGGCGGCGCCGACGCCTACCTTACGCATCCCATTGACCCAGCGGTGCTGCTCGCCACCACCCGCGCCTTGTTGCGTGTGCGCTTTGCTGAGGCCGAGCTGCGGCAACTGAACACGCAACTCGAGGAGAAAGTCGCGCGTCGCACCGTGGAGTTGCAGGAGCGCAGCGCCGCCCTGGAGGCGCAGTCTGCTGAATTGGCCCGGCAGGGAGCCCGGCTGGCCGAGGTCAACAGCGACCTCGAGGCCTTCGCTTACTCCATTTCCCATGACCTGCGCTCCCCAGTGCGGCACATCATGGGCTTTGCCAACCTGCTGGAGCGGCGACTGGGCGAAGGGCTAGACCCCCAGGTCCAGCGCTATCTGGACAACATCGGACGCTCTGCCGAGACCATGAACACTTTGATTGACGCGCTGCTGGCCTTCTCACGCTTTGGGCTTCAGGAAATCAACCTGGGCCCAGTGAACCTTCAGGCGCTTTTCGAGGACGTGCGGGCCGAGCAGACCCAGGATGTCCAGCAACGTCAGGTGGAATGGGAGGTGTCTTCCCTGCCGGTGGTGCAGGGTGACCGGCAACTGTTGCGGCTGGTGCTCACGAATCTGCTCGGCAACGCGCTGAAGTACACCCGCACCCGTGACGTGGCCCGAATCACGGTCCATGCCGATGAGACCCCCGAGGCGTGGACGATTTCTGTACAGGACAACGGTGTGGGCTTTGACCCGCGTTACCAGAATAAGCTGTTTGGGGTCTTCCAGCGGCTGCACTACCAGCACGAGTTCGAGGGCACCGGCGTCGGCCTCGCCACTGTTCGCCGCATTATCACGCGGCACGGGGGCAATGTAACCGCTGCAAGCGCCGTGAATGAGGGGGCAAAGTTTACTTTTACGCTGCCCAAGTCGTCCTGATTTTAGAGAGAGTAGGTGCGTTAAGCAGGTGGCCTGAGCATCGGGTCACTTGCTGTGCTGTTCCTCTTCAGAGCAGACGATGCTTCCTAAAAACAGTTCAACATTCTCGCAGTTCCCACGATGGGAACTCGTTTGCTCTACCGGTTCCCATCGTGGGAACTGCTCTCTTCTGTCAATTCTAGAAGTTGATCAATCAAACGCTCCGCTTGTAGACGGCGTTTGCCGCTGAGCCGTCTGAGCTGAGGAAGAGCGCTTTTAAGACGTTGATCGAGCGTCCTGTCGGGGACGGCGCCCCGCTTGAGCCGAGTCACTTCAAGGTGCAATTCAGCGGCGCTGAGTTGTCCCGTGACCAGCCGGTCAAGCAGTTGCCGACGCTCTTCGGTGTCAGGCAATTGGGCGAGGGGTGCCAGCGCACTGATGCCGTAGCGCCCTTCCAGAAGAACCTGCCTCTCGGCTGGATTGAGTTGTAGGAATTTGCCGTACCTCTGCGCGAAGGTGCTCACGCTGATGCCAAACGAACGGCGCAGCATGTCGCCAAGCCTCTCGGGGTCCAATCCCGTCTTCTTGATTCGGCCAGCCACCAGAACAGTCTGATCTTCGGGGACGTTCATGTGCCGGGCCACGGCGCGGATGGCAAGAAGGGCTTTGGCATCATTGGACAGGTCGGAGCGTTGAAGGTTTTCTTGCAACGCGAACTCATCAGCCTCTTCCGGGTTCATGTCCCGTACCAGCGCAGGAACGGCCACCAGGCCAGCGAGGCGGCTCGCATGCAGGCGCCGCTCTCCGGCCACCAGGATATATTTGCCGGTTGGCCCAGGGCGCAGAAGGAGAGGCTGGAGCAGCCCATTGCTTCTGATGGATTCAGTCAGGTCGTCCAGCGCCTGCGGCGTAAAGGGACTTTCGCTCTCAATCACGCTGCGAGGGTTGAAGCCAGGAATGACTTCAATTTCATCCAAAGCGATGACGCTGACGCCTTCGTGTTCATCCATCAGCTGCCGCAGGCTGAGAGGAGAAATGGCCGCTTTGGGGGGCGGCAACTTGCGGCTCATTGGGCGTCCTCAACTTGTTCCGTCGCCTTGACAAGAGCGTTGGCGAGCGTCCGGATGTCGCCTGCCAGGGGGCTTTTGGGGGCATGCCGGGTGATGCCGGTCCTGAACAGTTCCGCTTCCGGGCCGATGGTGGCCTGCCGCACCGGTGGAGAAATTGGGGCGACTTCGGTGTAGGCGCTGATGCTCTGCAAGACGTTTTTTCCCATGCGGGTGCTGGTCACTTTATTCGGGATAAAAAAAGCAATCCTGGCCGAGCGGTCCTGTTTGCGTGCGAGCTTGACCAATCGCAGCAGCTCGTCGAGGTTTTCTAGACCCTTGTGCGCTCCGATAGGCACCAGAAAGAGGCGCGCCGCCGCAGTCGAAGCCGTCAGGAGGGGAGAGACATTGGGCCGGGTGTCGAGAAGGATGAAGTCGTACTGGTCCTGAATCCTGTCGAGCGCCTCACCCAGGTTTCCGAGCCGCATCATATTGGTCATGATGCGGGTGTCGGCATCGATCAGCTGCCGGTTGGCTGGCCAGACGTCGATACCTTCGACGGTGACGGGAGATGGGAGGGCCGGATCGTCATCGACTTCGAACACCGGCAAGATCGTCTCGGCGCCGCTCTGATGGGCCCCCTCCTCGTCATGCAGGCCGAACCGTTTGGTCAGGCTCGCCTGAGGGTCGCAGTCGAGCACGGCCACCCGGAACCCGAGGTCGGCGAGGGCAAAAGCGAGATGGAAGGTCAGAAAGGTCTTGCCTTCGCCCCCACTGACGTTGTTCAGAGCGATGCGGTGTCCCATAGCTTTCTCCTTGCGCGTGATCTGGTAGAGGTCGGCCAGGGGAACGAGGGCCGCAACCGGGCCACCATGCCGTTCAATGACGATGCGCTGACCTTGCAGCGCCTGCTCCAGATACTCGGCGATGTTGGCGCGAAACGCTCTCACCTGTACGCGATCAACATCCATGAGAAGAATGTACATTTTTGTGTACACAAAAACAATCGACTCTCTATGGGGGCACTGGGACAGACCGAAATGACGTCGCTCCGCCGGATTCTTTTGATGTCTATAGCACTTATCTGTTCGCGCAAAACGATGGATTTGGCAGGCAGGTTGCTGGGTCCGGCGGCCAGCGAAGGTGTCACGCCGCATGCGCCCAGACTTAACCTCATAGGAGTCACGATAGTCAGGGGAAAGCTAACGATCATGGTGTCGTAGCTCCTCAGGGATAAACGCTTTCCCAGTCGTGAGGCTCAACTCCCTTGAAGCGGGACAGATGCTCTGTAGGCCAGGATGTGTCTTTAATAGGACACTCCGCTACGAGCGAGATCAGATTGTTGGGCGTGATCTCGAGAGACACGACAGTTTATTGAATGATGATGCCACCGGCAGGTTGCATCTGCTTGTCGGTTATTAGACGGTAAGTGGGCGTGGGGGCCTGACCTGACAGTTCCTTAGGAAGTGAGTGGGTCAAACCGCTGGCATAGAATCCTTGCCAGTCGAGCTGATTGGACGTTCGGTGGGTCAGCAGCAACTGTAACGTGTTGTAGGCGTAGGCGCCCATGCGGATTTCGGTGCCGGGGGAGAATTTACGCTGTTGGATCTGAGTAATGAGCAACTCGAGCCTCATGGCGAGCCGGCCTGCAATAAATGGATCTGACGCAGGACTTCTCTGTGCAGGGGTCACATCGACATTCTGTTCCTTTTTTGATGGAACCAAAACACAGGGTTCGGTACGACTTCCGGTAGGTGTTGCCGGATCCCTCCTGAGCAGTGCTACAACTTCTTCTAACTTGTGACTGAAGCATGAATCCGAGGTGGCCGATGAAGAAAAAACAGTTTCTCCTGCTGTCAGGGACAGCACTGGCGGCGGCGTGGCTCAACTCTAAACGCGCCCGCACCGCCGCTCAGGTGCCTGCCGACCTCCGCTCTGCACTCACCATCTTCCGTACGCCGTCCTACACGCCTGGGAATTTGCGCCTGCTGCGCTCTGGCACACTGAAAGCCAGCGAAATTCACCCTGACGTACAGGTCAGGCATGAGACCATTCCCGGCCCGCCCGGAGCGCCAGCCGTTCCCGTCTTCGTGTACCTGCCCCGTCAGCGGCAAGGGGTGACTCCGGCTCTGTTTTACACGCATGGGGGCGGCTTCATCGCCCATTCTGCTGCGTTTTATCACCGCGTCTGTTCAGGGTACGCCGCGGCGCTCGGCGTCCCTGTGATCAGTCCCGACTACCGCTTGGCACCGGAAACGCCTTTTCCCGGCCCGCTCGAAGACGTGTACGCTGCGCTGAAATGGACGTTCACCCAGGCCGCGCCTCTGAGCATTGACCCAGAGCGCGTCGCTCTCGCGGGTGAGAGTGCAGGTGGAGGTCTCACCGCGTGCCTCGCACAACTGGCCCATGACCGGGGCGAGGTCCGGCCCGCCTTTCAGGCCCTCATCTGCCCGATGTTAGATGAACGCACGGTCCTCAAAACCGACTGGCAAGGTCGCGGCGAGTTCGTCTGGACACCGACGTCCAATCTCACGGGCTGGTCGTCTTACCTGGGATTCAGACCCGGCACCCAGACCCCGCCGCCCTATGCGGTGGCCGCCCGGCGCGAGGATCTGAGCGGCCTGCCGCCCGCCTGGATCGGCACGAGCGACCTTGATCTGTTCTACGACGAGAACCGTGAGTATGCTCGGCGTTTAATGGCGGCAGGCGTGCCCTGCGAGTGGGCTGAGGTCGCGGGCGGCTATCACGGGTTTCATCTCCTGAAGCCGGAGGCCGAAGCCTCACGGCAATTCAATACGAGTTTCCTGAGTGCGCTCCGGCGGGCGCTGGGGTTGCCGGATCAGAACACAGACGCACTTCCCCGTGTAAATACCACGCCGCCCACGCAGGCCGCAGCGCTGGACGTTCTGATTATCGGCGCTGGGCTATCGGGAATCGGCGCGGCGCATCACCTCAAGACAAAAAATCCTGGCAAGACGTTTGAGATTCTGGAAGCCCGGCAGGCTATGGGGGGCACCTGGGACCTCTTCCGCTATCCCGGTGTCCGCTCGGATTCGGACGTTTTCACGCTGGGCTACAGCTTCAAGCCCTGGCTGGGGCGCAAGTCCATTGCCGACGGCGGGGATATTCGCCAGTACATTCAGGACGCGGCAGATGAGGGCGGAATCACACCCCATATCCGCTTTGGGCACAGGGTCAAGAGTGCCGAATGGTCGTCGGAAGAAAGCCTTTGGACCGTGACCGCTGAACAGGAGGACGGCACGCCTGTTCTCCGACAGGCGAAATTCCTGTTCCTGTGTAGCGGCTATTACAGCTACGACGAAGCCCACCGTCCAGAGTTTCCAGGCGAGGCCAGCTTTCAAGGTCAAATCATCCATCCGCAGTTCTGGCCCGAAGATGTGGACTACAGCGGCAAACGAGTCGTGGTGATCGGCAGCGGCGCGACCGCGGTGACGCTGGTTCCGGCGATGACCGACAAGGCCGCGCACGTCACGATGCTGCAACGCTCGCCGTCACATATCGCCGTGCGACCGCTGGTGGACGGGACCGCTGCCGCCTTTCAGAAGTGGTTGCCGGCGCCCGTCGCCCATGGCGTGACCCGCTGGAAAAATGTCCTGAGCAGCATTTTCTACTACCAGATTGCCAGAAAAGCCCCCGACCTGTTCATGAGGGGCCTGCTGGACGAAGCGCAAAAACATCTGGGTGAACGCTTTAACCCGGCAGACTTTACCCCCAGCTACAAGCCCTGGGACCAGCGGGTGTGCGCCATTCCTGACGCTGACCTGTTCCAGGCCATTCGGGACGGCAAAGCGTCGGTGTTGACAGAGACCATTCAAACTTTTACGCCGCACGGCATCCGGCTGACCGGTGGGCAGGAGCTTCCGGCAGACATTATCGTGACGGCCACGGGCCTGAAGATGAACGTGCTGGGGGACATCGAGTTTGCGCTCGACGGGCGTCCGGTAGACCTCTCGCAGACGCTGATCTACAAGGGGATGATGCTTTCAAGCCTCCCGAACTTCGCTTATGCTTTCGGCTATACCAACTCGTCGTGGACGCTCAAAGCCGAGCTCACTGCTGACTATGTCTGTCGCCTGCTGACTTATATGGACAGGCACGCTTTCCGCGCCGTCTCGCCGCAAGCTGACTCTGACCTGGGGGAGCGCCCCCTTCTGGATCTCAACTCAGGGTACGTGACGCGCAGCCTGGACGTGCTGCCAAAGCAGGGGTCAAAGCAGCCCTGGCAGGTCTATCAGAACTACCTGCTGGACAAATACGCCATTCAGGTCGCGCCGATCAATGATGGGACGCTGCGGTTTATGAGAAGGTAGGTTGCTGGACTGGGTCAACCCCTATGCACGGGAATGTATAGAAGCTGGCTGCGGCAGAGTGCGGTTGCGGCCCTCGCGCTTGGCCTGATAGAGATGTTCGTCAGCCTTCAGCAGCAGTTGAGGAAGGTCGGCAGGCACCCCGGTGGCAAACCCTATGCTGACCGTGACGCCGCGCTGAGCCGCGATGCCGCTCCAGTCATGGTCGCGAATCAACTCGCGGCAATCTTCAAACAGTTGCCAGGCGGTGCGCTCTTCATTCACGGAAGCGACCAGGACAAACTCCTCGCCTCCGTAGCGGCCCAGCAGGCTGGGAGTGGGGGAGAGCGCAATCTGTTGCAAAAGTGCGGCCAAGCAGCGCAGCACCTCGTCTCCTGTAGCGTGGGAGAATTCGTCGTTGAATGATTTGAAGTGGTCGATATCGATAAATCCCACGGCGATCTGCTCCGCCTGTTGTGTGGCGGACCATTCCCCACTCTGCTGTAAGGCACTGAGTCCTTCATCCAGCCCCCGCCGGTTCAGCACGCCAGTGAGCGCGTCCTGCCGGGCGAGAATGTCGGCCTGACGCAACCGCTCCTGCCAGTCTACGTCGCGGGCGTCCTCCCTTTTAAGACGCTCGTGAAGCAAGCGCCGCTGCTGAGCGAATTCGCTGAGCCGTTTGAACGAAGTCTGGGATTCCTGCAAAGACTGCTGGGTGGTGCGGTAAGCCGACTGGTAGTCACCCTGACGGGCGTAAAGATCAGCTATCCCGTTTAAGGCCCGCTGAGCCTCGCGGAGACGGCCTTGCCCCTGCGAGATGTTCAGGCAGATCTGGTACTGCTGGATCGCCAGGTCCCATCTTTCCTACATGCTGTATGCCTCGGCCAGACAAAAGTGGGCGTAGGCAGAAACCCAGGTATCGCTGTGGGTGCCGAATTCAATGGCGGCCTCGCCATACTGAACAGCAAGCGCCGGCTCACCGCTGAGCATAAAGAACTGTGCCTGATGAGCACGAATGACCATCTCGAAGGGCGGTTTGTCGCTGCAAAAGTGCGTATTCGTCAGACACCAATCAAGGTGAGTCTGTGCAGCGCTCAGGGCATCCTGCATGGCCTGATCTCTTCCCAGCCGCTCCGCTTCACGCGCCTGAAGCAGCTTGACATGAAGGCGATTTTCGTAGAGGTAAAAGATATGGTTTTGCCGCAACTGCGCGTCGTCGGTCATGTGCAATTGTTCGGCCAGCAAATTCAGGTGGTGCTCGGCGGACTCCAACTCTTCACTCAGAATCTCCAGCCAGGCAATGTTGATGTAACACATCAAGAGCTGCTTGACGTCACCTCTCAGCTCGGCCAACTCAAGCGCCTCCTGAAGATCAGCCCTGGCTCCCATCTCGTCGCCCAGCCAAAAGCGGGGAAGGGCGCGGGTGTTGAGCAGGCGGCACTGCCAGTCCTGTAGGCCTCGCTGCGTCGCGAGGTTGAATGCCTTATCGCAGTATTCCAGCGAGTAAGCGTAGTCATTGAGGTTGGCCCTGACCCAGGCGAGGGTATTGAGCGCCTGGATGGTCACGAGGTCCGCTTGCTCCGCGTGCTTTTCCCGTTCGTCGTCCTGGAACACTTCCTCCAGCGCCAGCTCGCTCAGTTGTTGAGACAGCGCCAGATCGCTCTTTCTGATGGTCTCACTGAGGTTTTGCAGCAGGGTTGCCCGTTGTGTTCCTGATCCTGCGGTCTGCCACTCGGCCCACCATGCTGAAGAAAGCAGCGCCGGCTGCACCCTGGCCAACAAGGCGTTGATTTCCGGTGGCTCAGCCAGGGGAGAGGACATATCTTGGACAGAGTATAAGAATCATAGGGACCAAGAACGTAGGGTAAGAATGGGGCACTTCAAGGACCGTGTAGAGGCCTCTTTCCCAGCACAAAAGGGGACAACTTCGATTTGAATTTGTCGCAACCGGGGAAAACCATCAGTCGCTTCCATCAAGTTTGATAGGAGCGACTGATCACGGTCTCCTGAAAGTTTGGAATCCACAGAATCCGCTGGAGCCATTGCCAGTCCACTTCGGCTTGAATTGTCAAAATGGACTGGCCAATCGGTAGGGAAAAGGCCACCAGCGCGCCGCTTCAGTCGAGTTCACGGGCCCACGCCACCCCATTGATGTGCCCACCGCCATCGACGTAGAGCGTGTTGCCGGTCAGGTAGCGGCTGCCTTCCGAGGCCAGGAAAACGGCCACCGGGGCGATGTCGCGCTCGGGGTCTCCCAGACGGCCCATCGGGTTCATGGCGTCGGCCATCACTTCCAGTTCGGGATTGGCGGCGAACACGACGCGGGAAGCGGCGGTCTTCGCCCCAGGGAGCAGCGCGTTGGCCGTAATACCGTGTCGGGCCCATTCACGGGCAGCGGTGCGTGTCGCTGCCCGCAGGGCTTCTTTGGCGGTGTTGTATTCCAGGGTGCCGATGTGGGCATTGACGCCGTTCAGCGAGCACATGTTGATGATGTGGCCATACTGCCGGGGCGCCATCACTTCGAAGGCCGCCCGCATGCCCCACCAGTGCCCCAGAAAGCCCAGGTTGAGGCCGTGCTGTCAGTCCTGCTCGGTCTTGCGCTCTGCCCGGGCGAGGGTGCCGCCGCCCCAGGCATTGTTGACAAAGATATCGAGTGTACCGAAGTGCTGCGTCGCTTGCCGCACGGCCTTCTCCATGTCTTTCCGCTTGGAGGCGTCGGTCGGGACAAAGAGAGCTCGCTCGCCCAGCGCCCGCGCCGCCTGGGTGCCCAGCTCCTCGTTGAGCTCGGCAATGACGACCGAGGCCCCCTCTCTGACAAAGGCCTCCGCGACGGCGCGCCCAATCCCGTCACCGGCGCCGGTCACGAGAGCGACACGTCCCTGAAGCTGCCCCACCCCAGCCGCTGCATTGTCCATGCCCGCAGTATAATTGACGTTTTGACACCTGATCGAGCGGGCAAAAGGTATGGCCTGAAAAAGAACCCCCGGCTGGAGGGGTCGGGCAGCTCTAGGGAAACGCAGTGTGCAGCGGACATCGTGTTCCAGACGACAAAAGGAGGCAACTGTCGGGGGAGCAGGCGAGGCAAAAGCCAGGAATCTGGCCGTCAAAGTTTTGTGACAACGTAGCCCCTAGAGTCCATGGGAAGTCTGCCCGAGCAGGTTTCGGGGGAACGGGGCGATTCGGGAGCCGTCCACGTCTCCTGTCGGCGCTCCAGGTCACCCAGAGGAGAGAACATGAAGGCAAACATGAAACTGCTGGCGCTGCTGTGCGCACTCGGCAGTGGCGCGGCGGGGGCGGCGAGCACGAACACGATGACGCTGGCCGGGACGGAAATCACCAACCAGGCGCAGGCCACCTTCACGGTCGGCGGCGCCACGCAGACCACCAACTCGGACGCCGTCAAGATCGTGGTCAATGCCGTGCCGAGCTACACCATCACCAACGACGGCACCGAGGCGTCGCCGGCGTACACCAGCACCGTCAACGTCAACTCGAACGCCACCTACAGCTACTCGGTCAAGAACACCGGCAACACGCCGATTCAAGTGGCGGTCGGCGCCACCGTGGGCACGGGCAGCAGCGCCATTACGCAGGTGAACTACTCAGGTGCGGCCACCGGCACCGTTCCGACCACCGGCGCGGCCACCATCCAGACAATCACCATCAACCCTGATCAGACCGTGACGCTAACCCAGACCTTCGTCACGCCTGCGGCGCCCGGCACCTATTATGTCAACCCGACTGGCGTCTCCATGCAGTACGCCAGCGTCGCGGCCAATCCGGACGGCTCGGCGCTGACCACGGCGACCCTCGACCAGACCAGCAATAGGACCGACGTGAACAACGTCAACAAGACGACGGTCCTGACCAATGTTCCCCTGCTCGGCAGCCCCACCCTGACCAACACGGTGGTGCCCAGCTCGCCCAACCCCCTGCCGCCGACCGGCACCACCACGCCCGGCACCGGCACGGGCCCGGTGGGCTCCGGCAACGGCCCCGCCGAGTCCACCGGCCCCGCCTACACGGGTATCGGCAGCACCAGCGGCACGCAGCCCCCGGTGGTCGTGGACGCCAGTGGCAACCAGTACGCCTACCCCAAGGCGGACGCCGAGACCGTCAACCCCGACAGCGTCACCATGACGACCATCATCACCAACCCCAACCCCACGGCGGCGACCTATGAACTGGTGCCGGACCTGAGCGGGCTGCCCGCCGGGGTCACGGTGACCTTTACCGACGCGAACGGCAACCCGCTGCCCGACACCGACGGCAACGGGCGACCGGAAGTGACGGCGGGGCCCAACGGCGGCACCGCCACCTACAGGGTCGTGGTGACTTACCCCGACACCGAGAGCGCCGCCGCCGTGGCCGGGCCCATCAGGATACCGGTGGGCGTAGACGGCAACCGCGACGGAATCGTGGACGCGACCGTGACCTACAACGTGCTGCTGTCCAACCTGAAGTTCGGCAACACCAACGGCACGGCGCTGGGCGTTTCCGACGTGCCGGTGACCCGCACCGTCACGCAGCCTTCGGTGACCACCGCCGTCGTGTTCCCGATGGACCTTTTCAACGACGGCGCCTACGACGGCAACTACGCGCTCTCGGGCAGCACTCCGATCGGCCCGGTGAAGTACTACGCCACCAACCCCGACACCGACGGTGACGGCGTCCTGTCCCCCGCCGAACTCGCGGCGCTGCCCGCCGAGATCGCCAGCACCGGCGCCGTGCCGGTCAAGACCGAGAAGACCGTGTACGCGGTGGTCACGATTCCTGCCGGTCAGGCCCCCGGTGATTACATGGTCACGCAGACCGCCACCGGCTCGCTCAGCGGCACCACCAAGTCCTTTAACACCGACAAGGTCACGGTTACTTCGCCGAACGGTTCGCTGCTCATTGCCAAGCGGGTCACGACGCCGGGCACCACTACGCCCAGCCTGAACGCGACTGCCAATCCGGGCGACGCGGTGTCGTACACCGTGACGGCCACCAACAACTACAACACCAGCCTCTACGGTCTGGTGCTGCGCGACCCCAGCAGCAACAACCTGGGCAGCTTCAGCAGCAGCAACGTCTTTGGCTTCATCAAGCCGAGCAGCCTGAGGGCAACGGTCAGCGGCGTCAGTGGCGCCACGGTGCTGTACCGCACGAGCAACCTGAACACCTGGGCCGCTCAGCCCACCGTGGACGCCAACACCACCTGGGTCGAGGTGGGCGTGGACACCAACAACAACAGCCAGATCGACAGCGGCGACGTATTCCCGCCGAACGCCGTAATCACGCTGACCCTCCAGGGAACCGTCAAGTAACCGGGAGCAGGGGAGAGGGGCCAAGTGCGGCGCCTCTCCCTGTCCCTAAGCACTCAGCGCCCGAACATCCAACACGAGACTCTTTTTTGATTTCTGCCTTTTTGGCTGTCTCTTTTTCTCTTTTTTCGTTTTTCCCCGAAGGAGAATGCCCGATGAAGTCCATGCTCAGACTCTGCCTGCCCCTGTGCTGCGCCGCTGCCTGCCTTGCCGGAGCCGCGCCGGCGGGCACCGTGATTCAGAACCAGGCCAGCGCCCAGTTCAGCCTGCCGGGAGGCGGCGCCGGGCTGGTGAACTCCGAGCCGGCGCAGCTGCTGGTCAATGCGGTCTGCCGCGTGCAGGTGACGCCGGACGGCACCCCCCAGGCGCCGGGGCAGCGGCTCACGGTGCGGGCGGGCGAGCCGGCCACCTTGCGCTATGAGCTGAGCAACGCGGCAACGGTCCCGCCACCTTCACCCTGAGCGCGCAGGCGCTGGACGGCGCTTTTACCCCGAATCTCACGACCTTTGTGGACGCGAACGGCGACGGGCAGCCGCAGCCGGGTGAACAGGCCGAGCAGCTCACCCTCGGCGCGGGGGCGAGTGCAGCAGTATTGCTGGTGGCCGTCGTGCCCGCCGGGGCAAGCGGCGCGGCGCTGGTCAACCTGACGGCCCAGTGTCCGGGGGGGGCTCAGGACGACAACAACGTCGCTCAGCTCGTGGCCACGCCCCCACCGCACCTCGAACTTCGCAAGGCCTTCGGCGCCGAGCGGCTGCGGCCCGGTGACCAGACCGGCGTGACGGTCACGGCCACCAACACGGGGGCCGGCGCGGCGCCGGATGTGGTGCTCGAAGATCCGCTGGGCCAGCAACTGGACGCGGGGCTCGCCTACGTGCCCGGCAGCGCCCGAACCGACCGGGGTCGGCTGGAATACAGCGCGGACGGCGCGTCGTGGCAGGCCGCCGAGCCCGCCGCCGTGCGGGGCGTGCGCGTGCAGGCCGGCACCCTGGAGCCCGGCGAGCAGACCACCCTCACCTTCCGTATGGAGGCCCGACCCAGCGCCGAAAACCTCCTGCTGAACAATGTCGCCACCGTCAGCAGCGTGACCGGAGAAGGAGCGCAGGCCAGCGACACGCTCGACGTGCGCTTCCTGCCGGGGGTGGCCCTCGGGCCGCTGGGGCAGCCGCTGGCGCCGGAAGGCACCGCCGCTGACGGGCAGACTCTTGTCTTTGCCGTCACGGGCGAGCCCGCCTGCTTCGACCACACCGTGCAAAACACCGGGGACGTGACCGACATGTTCCGCCTGAGTGTGAGCGTCACGCAGGGGCAGGCCACGCCTCAGCTGCTGGGCGCGGCGGGCGAACCGTTGCCGCAGCCCTTCACGCTGGCCCCCGGCGAGCAGCGGCAGGTGCGGGTCTGCTACGACCTGCGGAGCGCGCAACCGCTCACCGCGCAGGTCATTGCGCAGGGCGAGCGCGGCACCAGCAACGCCACCGCCGACCTGATTCGCCGGGTCGAGACGCAGCGACCTGGGCTGCGCAAAACCGTGAGCAAGGTGGGCGCGCCGGACTGGGCACCGGGAAGCGCCGTGACCAGCGGCGATGAGCTGGAATACACCCTGAGCGTGACCAACCCCTACGCGCAGCCGCTCGCGGGCGTGCAGGTGCTCGACCCACTGCCCGCCGGAACCGAGTTTGTCAGCGCTTCGGACGGCGGCGCACTGCTTGGTGCGGCGAGCGCAGCGCAGGTCGCGTGGACCCTGGGCGACCTACCTGCCGGGGCGACCCGGACCCTCACGCTGCGGGTGCGGGTGGGCCGCGACGTGCGTGACGACCAGGAACTGCGCAACGTGTTCGAGCTGACCAGCAGTGAACTGCCGGCGCCCCTGCACAGCAACGCCGCGAGCGCGGTCGTCTGGAACACGGCGCCGCTGCTCAGCAAGACCCTCGACCGCCGCGACGCCGCGCCCGGCGACCTGCTGACCTACACCCTGACTCTGAAAAACCCGTCGGCGAGCACCGCCCTGGTGGACTTGGTGATCACCGACACGCCCGCCGCGGCGCTGAAGTACGTGACCGGCACCAGCCGCCTGGCAGGTGTGCCCACCGCCGACCCCGCCGAGAACGGCGGCGAGCTTCAGTGGCGCGTGCCGCGGCTGGGCGCCGGCGAGAGCCTCACCCTGAGCTACGGCCTGCGGGTGCTGCCCGGCGCGGCGGGTGAGCTGCTCAACACTGCGGTCCTGCGCGGCTACGGCGAGCAGACGCACGCCGTGGCGGTGGCGAGCAACCGGGCGCAGGTGAGCGCCACCCTCAAGCTGCTGAACTTTGCGCCGCTCGGCGACGTGCTGGGCACGGTGTACCTCGACGCCAACGGCAACCGGCGACTCGACGAAGGCGAAACGGTCCTCAGCGGCGCCCGGGTGGCGCTGGCGGGCGGGCGGCTGGCCCTGACCGACAGCCGGGGGCGCTACCACTTCGGCAACGTGGACCTCGGCACGCAGGCGCTGCGGCTCGACCTGGGCAGCGTGCCGGCGGTGCGCGACCCCGGCACCCAGGTGGTGCAGGTCCAGGGCCTGACCACGGTGGATTTCCCGCTGCGCGCGCTGGCCGCACTCCAGGTGAAACGTGACTTGAGGGTGCAGGTGGGCGAGTTGACCCTCACCAAGCGCCTGACTGAGATTCCCGGCGGCTACCGCGTGACCACCACGCTTCAGAGCCCGGTCGCGCTCGCCGAGGTCGCCTGGACCGACCCGCTGCCCGCCGGAGCTGCCCTCGTGAGTGGGCAAAACGTGCGCCGCGAGCGCTTGAGTGCCGGCAGCACGACTTGGACCTACGACCTGCGCTGGAGCGGGCCCCCCTCGGCGGCGCTCACCGATCCCGTTCTCAAGGTGGTGAAGTAAATGGCCTTCCGGACTCCTCTCTTTTCGCTGGTCACGCTGAGTGCGCTGCTGAGCATGGCCCCCGCCAGGGCCGCCGCGCCCGCCCTCACCCCTCCTACCCAGGGCGCCGAGCAGGCCCTCTCGGTCAGTACCCTGCGGCTGAGCTTCGACCTGAGCGCCGCCCGCGAGGAAGGCCAGGAACTCGGCGGCGCGGCGCTGTGGCAGGGCGGAGACCTGCTGGTCGCGCAGCCGGTGCCCGCCGGGGCGAAGGTGGTGCCGGGCAGCAGCCGGCTGGGGGACCGTCCCCTCCCCGACCCGACCCGCAGCGCCCGCGGCGTGCTGTACTGGACCGTGCCGCTGCGCGACCTGCCCGCAGGCGCCAGTGAACTCAGTTATCAGGTCACGCACACTCAGGCGGCTCGCCGCGCTGCCCGACGCGGCGCTGAGCCTGCGTGGTGACAGCGGCACGTTGCGGCTGGTGGGCAACCTCGACCCCGGCGACTACGGCCTGGCGAGCGCCCTGCCGGTGGACGGCGCCGAGAACCCCGGCAGCGTCAAACTGCCGCTCGACGGCAGCCAGTTGCGTCAGACCAATCAGTTCACGCTGGTGGTCGAAACGGACCCCGCCAGCACCGAGCTGCCCCGCGTCAACGGCGTGCCGGTGTCTGCCGCGCAACTCGGCCATGTGCGCCCCAGCGCGGACGGCCAGCGGGAGCGCCGCAGCTACTACGCCCTGCCGGTGCATCCGGGCAAGAACCTCATCGAGTTCGGCCGCGAGCAGGTCACGCTGAACTACGCCGGGCCGACCGTGCGCTACGAGGTCACGCCCCTGAGTGCCCAGGCCGACGGCAGCACGCCAGTGCGGGTGCGGATCCGGGCGCTCGACGCTGCCGGCCTGCCTGCCGAGCAGCCGACCGTGACGCTGCGCACCTCTGCCGAGCCGCTGCGCCCCGACGCCCGCCCGGGCGAGGTGGGCTATCAGCTCGAACTTCATAACGGTGAGGGCGTGCTGGAACTGCGTCCCCAGATCACGCCCACGGCCCTGCGTCTGGAACTGCTGCGCGACCAGCAGGTCAGCGAGTTTCGGGTAGACGTGCGGCCCGGCGGCGCGGCCCTGGGGGTGGGGCTGGTCAGCGCGGCGGTGGGGCTGGGGGGAACCCTGCCGCTGGCGCAACGCCTGCACGTTCAGGCGCGGGCCTACTACGAGGGACCGCTGGCCGGCGGGCAACTGTACGTCGCGGCGGACAGCGCGGGGCTGCCCCGCGAAGACAGCGGCAAGGCCAGGGGCCTGACCTACGGCGACAGCAGCAGCGAGGCGGTGCCCCTGCGCGGCAGTGACCCGGTGGCCGCCCTCTACGAGCATCCCGCTTTCCGGGTGGCCTACCGTGACCAGGAGGTGCCGGTCAACGTGGTGCCGCTGCCTGGCCGGATGACGGCCCTGAGTGCGAGCACCAAGGGCAACGTGCGGGTCTCGGGCTTCGCGGCGCTGCTGCCCGGCGACCTGGTGCAGGCGCAGGTGCTGCGGCCTGACGGCACCCGGCTGCTGCGGCTCGGTCAGGAAGACATTGCCCCGGCGTCCGAGACGCTGACGGTGGTCACCCGCGACGCCCAGACCGGCACCGAACTGGGCCGCCGGGTGCTCACGCGCGGCGTGGAGTATGTGCTCGACGAGCGCACCGGCATCGTCTCGCTCGCCCAGCCGCTCGACGCTACCGACGCCGAACTGCACCGCGTGGAGGTTCTCGCGTCCTACCGCTTGTCGGCGCCGCTGCCGGGCGCCAGGCCGCTACGGCGCGCAGGTCGAGGTGGCGACGCCCAGCGCCGGTTCGGGGTCGCCGCCGTGTCCCTGGATGGACGGGGTACCATCGGCGCGGCGGGCGAACTGCGGCGCGGGGGGCTGCAAGTCAGCGGACGGGCGCTGCTCTCCGGCGGCGTGCAGGCCGAGGCCGCGCTGGACGGCCACTGGCGCAGCAGCGACGCGCTCAGCGTCCGTGCCCACTATCAAGACGAGGCCTACCAGGGGCTCGGCAAGGGTGAAGCGGGCCTGCGCGCCAGTGGCCGCTATCAGGTCATGCTGGGCGAGCGCCTGGGGGCCGCCCTCGACGCCACCTACCAGCGCGCGCCGAGCAAACAGGGAAGTGACGAGCAAGACGGCGGCGGGCAGGGAGAGGTGGGCGCCCTGCTCACCTACCGCGCGCAGCCCTGGACGGTGGGCGGCGGCCTGCGCTGGGGCTTCGGGAGCCGCAGTGGCCTGAGCGCCGCCGGGCAACTGGGTTACGAGGGCAAGCAGGTCAGCCTCAGCGTGACCCACAGCCAGCCGCTCAGCGGCACGGTGCGCCCGACCAGCGACTTCAAGGTGGCTTACCGCCTCACCCCTCACGCGGCGCTGGCCCTGACCGACCACTATGTCTGGGGCGACGCCCACAGCGCCGCGCTGACGCTCGACACCCGGCTGGGCAACGTGAACTACGCGGTGGCCTACGAACTGCCCGGCGCGGGCGGCGCTGGCAACCGTGCCCGCTTTGGCGTGAGCACCTCTGTGCCGCTCGGTGCGCGCACCACGCTGGGCCTGCGCGGCAGTGCCCTCTACGACCTGCAAAGTGGGGGAAGCGAACTCGGAGCGGGCGCGGACCTGCGCTGGCAGGGCGAGCGCGCCGTGGCCACCCTGGGAGGCGACCTGGCCTGGCGCAGCGGCCAACTTCAGGCGGTGGTGCGCGGCGGTGTCAGCGGCGACTTGAGCGAACGGCTGAATGTGAGCGCCGACGCCACGGCGGAACTCGGGGCGCGTCAGGGCCTGAAATTCGGGGTGGGCTATGCCTACCGCAGCGCGGGCTTTTCCAGCCTGGGCTATGGCCGCTATGCGGGTGGCAGTCTGGGCGGTTCGCGGCCCGAGGCCAGCGCCGGCGTGAGCGCCGAGTACCGCCAGGGCGCCCTCACCGTCCGCGGCGGCGTGGACGCCCGCGCGCTGCTCAGCGACCCCGGCAGCCTGACCTACCAGCCCTCGCTGGGCCTGCGCGCCGAACTCAATGCCCGCTTCAGCGTGGGCGGCTGGGCGCGGGCGCTCGTTCAGCCCGCCAGCAGCCAGGTTTTGCCCGGCTACGGCCTGGAAGCGGGCGTACAGGTCCTGCCCGGCACCTGGCTGAGTGCCGGTTACAATCTGGCGGGCTTCGAGGGCCTGCCGAGCGCTGGCCTCTACACCCGCCCGGGCGCTTACCTGCGTCTCGACGTGGCGCTGGACGAGGGCGCTGGCAAGAAGACCGGCAAGGCGCACCGCCGCTGAGGCCGCCGCCCAGCGCGGCGCCAGAGCTTCAGTCCTGAGCCGGGCCGCCCACCCACAGCCGCCGGAAACTGATGCGCCCATAGGCGTCGGGCCACACGTCGCGCAGGAGGGGGTGTACCGTGCGCTGCTTCACCCGGTGGTGGGTCAGGTGGACGTGGTGCCCTTCGAGCAGCAATGCCTCGACCCGGTCAATGACGGCTTCCCGACCGGCAAAGGTCTGGGCCAGGCGGTACTCCTCCAGTTCAGTGTCTACCTGGGCCAGTACCTCCCGGGGCAGCAGCTTACGAAAAAAGAGTTCGGGCTGCTTGAGCGCCGTCCAGAAGGAGAGCTGTTCGTCGGGACCGCTCACCTCACCCATCATCATGAGGTCGCTGGGCGTGTCCCGGGTCACCTCGTCGTGCAGATCGTACAGCTCGACGGTGATCTCCAGGCCGAACCCGGCGGCGCGGCGCGAGAGCCAGCGGGCCTCGGCCACCGCATCTTCGCGGTCAAGCACCCACAGCCGCAGGGGAGGCTGCGGGCCGGCGGCTGCCAGCAGCGAGCGGGCGCGTTCGTCCGAGTGAACCCGCGCGGGCCGGTCCCGCGAGCGCCGGGGATAAAACGACTGCGCGCTCAGCAGCGGCCAGGGCTGGCGTGTCTCCTCCCAGAAGCGGCGAATATCGTGCAGTTCGAACACGGCGGCCCGCAGCGCCGCACTGTGCGCCGCCGGTTGCCCCGCATTCCAGATCAGGAAATGTACGCCTGTTTCTTCTTGCCACTCGGCGACCTTCTGCGGCGCGGCGCCCTCAAGATGCAGAGTGGGCGCTTCAGTGAGCGGCTCGACCTGGTAGAGCTCCACCTCATCGATCAGTGGCCGTCCGGCGAAATGCGCGTCGAAGGCGCTCAGGCGTACCCCGCCTTCAAGCGGCTGCCACTGAAATGCGCCTGTGCCGATCAGTTGCTGAGGGTCGGGCGGCACGTCTCTGGGCACGATCAGCGCCTGGGTCGCAGCGAGACGCCGGGGCAAAAAGGCGTCGGGGCGCGCGAGCCGCAAGCTGACCCGGTACGGGTGGTCGCTGCGCACCTCCAGCAGCTCCGGTAGCAGCCACGCCGCGCCCCGCTGCACCCTCTCCAGGCTAGCGCGCACGTCACTGGCGTCCAGCGTGCGGCCATGATGAAACGGCACCCCTTTGCGCAAGTAAAACGTCCACGTCAGGCCGTCGTCCGAGCACCCCCAGTGGTGGGCCAGGTGCGGCTCCAAAGTTTGCGTCGCTGGGTCGTAGCGGGTGAGGCCATCGAAGACTTGCAGCAGCAGGTGGGCCTCGACCGTGGCGAAGGCCGTCAGCGGATCGAGGCTGGTGTACTCGCGAAAGACGACGGTCCGGAGCCGGTCCACCCCACCGGCTGAGGCGCTCAGGCCGAAGATCCGCTGCACGTCGGGCGTCAGGACCCAGCCTTTGGGAAAGGGAAGCCGTGAGAGTCGGGCGAGTTCGCCAGCCGCCTGCCGCCGCGCCAGCTCTCTCGTGAGGGTCAGCAACTCCGGGCGCAGGTCGCGTGAGAAGGAAAGGCGCGAGGTGCGTCCCCGACCGCGACCAGGCGTATACGTCACTTTGCCTTCCGCCTGGAGCCGGGCCAGCGTGCGCTTGACAGTCTTGTCACTTTTGCTCCACCAGCCACGCAGGTCATTGAGGGTCAGCGCATAGCTGCTCTGTTCCCCGTCACGGGCAAGCAGCGCGGCCCGGAGTTCCAGATAGGGCCAGTCGGGGCCGGCAGCAAAAGGGGTCATCTGCTGACCATTGTGGCTCTTTTTCCCCCTTTTCGTTTCTTCCACACTGGGGGCATGTGGCGCCAACTGCATCCGAACATCAAAGTCCGCATCATCAACTCGTTTCTGACCCGGATGGTGGGCGGCGCCATTTTTCCCTTTATGGCGGTGTATTTCGCGCATTACCTCGGGGCAGGCTTAGCCGGTCTGCTGCTGATGGCGCTGGTCGCGGTGCAGTTCGTGGCGGGGCTCTACGGAGGTGGGCTGGCCGACGCCTGGGGCCGGCGGCGCACCCTGCTGGCGGGCGAAGTGCTGAAACTGCTCGCGTTCGCCGCTTTGCTGTTGGGTAACCTCTGGACACCGCTTCCGTGGGTGACCTTCGCCGCGCTGGCGGTCATCAACGTCGCCAACGGCCTGATCAACCCCGCCGCCGAGGCCATGCTGGTGGACGTCAGCACGCCGGACACCCGCACCTTCATGTACGTGGTCAACTACTGGGCGGTCAACGCCTCCTTGCTGCTGGGCACGCTGCTCGGCGGGTGGCTGTATCAGGATCACTTCGCAGCGCTGCTTGCCGGTTTGCTGGGGATGTCTTTTGTAACCCTGTTTCTCGCCTGGCGCTTCATGTCTGAAACGCTGGGTGGGCTGCGCCGCACGGCTGCCCAGGTCCGGGAGAGCGTGGGGGTGCGTCCCCTATTGCGCAGCTACGCGCAGGTAATGACGGACCGGCCTTACGTCCTGTTTACCCTCGGGTTTGTCCTCTTGATGACCATCGAATTCGGGCGGCAGAACTTTATTCCGGTGCATCTGGCCCAGTCTTTTCCGGCGCAGGTGCTGTGGGGCGTGAACCTCACCGGCATCAAGGTGATGAGCCTGGTCACGGCGATCAACACCCTGCTGATCGTGGTCCTTACCCTGCCGGTCAGCCACTGGGTAGGCAAAAGGGAACTGCGCCCGGTGATGGCGCTGGGTTTCCTGCTGTTCGCCGTGGGCTTTGCTGCCCTGTACGGCAGCCTGAACCTGTGGGCTTTGGTGGCGGGCAGCGTGGTGCTGAGCATCGGCGAACTGCTTTACGTTCCGGCGCGTCAGACCCTGCTGGCGGACCTGATTCCTGAGGAAAAACGCGGCTCTTACCTGGCGGTGAACGGGCAGGTCTTTACCCTCGCCAAGTGGCTGGCGACCCTTGGCGTGCCACTGGGCGCGCAAATCGGCGGGCCTTGGATGGGCGTATTAATCGTGCTGTTCGGCGTTCTGGCAGTGGTTCTAAGCCTGCGGGGTCTGCGGGCTGCCTCACCGGAGCGGACGCCTGAGCGCTCTGCACCGACTTTCTGACTCTGAACTGTGAAGGGCTCTCCCCATCAGGGAAGAAGGTCATAAAGGCAGTGAGTTGTGACGTCAAAGACACTAAATCGTCGTCGGCTGTTCGGCGTTGCTATAAGAGTAATGGGCGTAGCCCTCACGGCTGCGGGGGACTTTGTTGAGCACCACGCCCAACAGTTTGGACTGGGGGTTTGAGAAGCTCTGCATTGCCTGATCCAGTTCAGCCAGCGATATTGTGTCGTTCTCGACCACCAGAATAATCCCCTTACTCTTACGTGAGACCAGAAAAGCGTCAGGCAACGAGAGGCAGGCGGCGTGTCGAGCAGTACCACGTCGTACTGAGCCCATCGGGTAGCCGTTCTCTGAACGCCGTGGAGTCTATCCCCTGCGCCGCAAGGCTGTGGACGGACTCAAAGACTTTTGTCGCTGTCACAAAGATGTGATGAAAGTCTCTTTATTGTTCAGTCGCTATGACCACAGCGGCGCCACAGCCTCAGGACAACTATGCCAGGTTGCTGGCGCTGGCACGGTACGAGATCCTGGACACGCTGCCGGAGGACAGCTTCGACCGCCTCGTTCAGCTCACCAGGCACATTTTGCGGACGCCAGCGGCGTACATCAATTTCGTGGATCAGTCCCGCCAGTGGACCAAGGCTTGTGTGGGCGCCGAGCGCGACAGCAAGCCTCTGTCCGAATCCATGTGTGCCTGGACCATCTTGCAAGACGCCCCACTCGTAGTCGAGAACGCCCGACTCGATCGTCGCTTTAGCCACATGCAGCTCGTGACCGGTGAAGCGTCTTTGCAGATGTATGCCGGGGTGCCCTTGACTACCCCCTCAGGCCACCGCATCGGCACGCTGTGTGTCACCGATAATCAGTGCCACCCGCTGGGCGACGAAGACATCCAGGCCCTGCAGGACCTTGCCGCGCTGGTGATGACCGAGCTGGAGCTGCGCGCGGCCAATCAGGAATTGCAGCGCGACTTGCAGGCCGCGAGCTGTCAGAGCGAGGAACTGCGCCGCACCCTGGCGCAGGCCAAGACCCTTGAAGGCGTCTCGGCACTGACCGATCTCCAGCTGCCCCCCGAGGAAATGATGCTGGCCGCAGCGGCCTTGCTGAGTGACGCCGTGGCCAGCGACCTGACCAGCCTGCTGTTATTTGACGGCCCCGTTCTGCGCGCACAGGCTGCCCACACTCACTCCCGGCTCTCGCCGGCCCAACGGCGATACCTGGAGCTTGCGGTGGCCGCGCTGCCGAACTTGGCCGCTGGCTTTACCTGGTCGGTGCGTGACGCGGCGGTGCCGGTGTACGTCAACGATTACGCGGCGCACCCCCACGCCCAGGCCGAGATGGTGGCGGGCGGCGTGACCCAGGTCGCCTGGGTCCCGTTGGGGACGCGCAGCGGCGTGACGTCCGGCCTGATGTCTGTCCGGCTCGGGGACCACCCGGTGGCGCGGTGGCGCAGCGGCGATTGCGCCCTGCTGGAAGCGGCGGGGCGGACCATTCGCAGCGCGCTGGACCGCTGGCTGCTGACCGAGTTGGCCTCGCAGCAGGCCCGGCAAGACGTCCTGACCGGCGCCCTGAATCGCCGCGCCTTTGAAGAAGATTTCCCGGTGCGGCCAGCCCCGTTCAGTCTGGCACTCTTGGACCTGGACGGCTTTAAGGCCATCAATGACCGCGAGGGCCACAGCCAGGGCGACAAGGTGCTGCGCGTCTTTGCCGAGACGCTGAACGTGGAATTGCCGGGCGGCGCCTCGCTCTACCGGGTCGGGGGAGACGAGTTCGTGGTGCTGCTCAACAGTGACGACGTTCCCCTGTTCGATGAGCAGCTGGACATTGCCCTGCTCGCCGCCCGGCAGGTGGTGGCCGGCTCGGTCGGAGTGAGTCTGGGGATGGCTCACAGCCACGAAGCGGCTGGCCCCGCCCTGGTCCAACTTGCCGACGCGCGCATGTACGCCCTCAAGGAACGCCGCCGGGCGCAGCGAGACACCCAGCATCAGGATGCAACAAAAACCCTGTGAGCTAAATCCCGAAGTGGTCGGTCTGGATCACACCCTGCTTACCGCGCTAAGAGACATGTCTGCTGCGAATCTGTCAGGTCAGAGCCGCCTTTCAGGCGAACGCCACTTCAAGGCATCAATTCCCAGCTTTTTGACAGCGCATTCAGCGCCGGATCTGGTCGCTCTCAATCAGGTTACAGATACGAAAGCACCAACGTTATCGCTTCGCCTGACGCCTCGTGGCTCAACGGTGTGGAACTGCGAGTGGACGGGGGCTCTTTACGCCGTTCGCCCTACTGTGCAGTTCTCCCTGGCACGCGCTCGGGTGAAGCACCCGTGGCCCAGCTCCTGAACTTCGGGCCGCATGCACCGCCTCAAGCTTGCCTGACCTCAAGCTGACTGCACTTGGTTCAACTGACGGAGTATGAGAAAAACGTTATTGCTCCTCGCGCTGCTGTCTGCTTCCGCTTCCGCCGCCAAGTTGCAGGTTTATCCCTATGACGGCGCTAATTTCATTGCCGGTCAGCGCTTCGACCTGCGCGTCGAGGCCGAGGACGTCACCAGCTTTAAGGACGCGGTCATCACTCTCGACGGCCAACCGGTCACCGGTCTGGTCAAGACGACCACCAAACCCACCAGCGTGGAATGGACGCTGCGCAATCAGAGCCTCGCGGCGGGCGAGCACGTCCTGAACGTGAAGTTCAGCGACGCCGGGGGAGAGGTGACGAGGTCGGTTCACTGGACCGCCCAGGCCAGTGCACCCAGCGGCCTGGCCGCGCTGTTTCAGAAACCGAAGGCCAAAAACGTGATCCTGTTCATCGCCGACGGCATGGGCTGGAACACCCTCAACGCGGCCAAAATGGTCGCTTACCCCTACAACCCGGCCAACGGGATGCCCACCGGCAAGCTCGCCATGGAAACGGGCCTGAGCAGCATGGCGACCATCACTACCAGCTCTTACGACAGCGCCCTGGCCGACAGCGCCAACACGGCGAGCTCCATCGCGACGGGGCAAAAGATTCAGGTCAACGCCTTGAATGTCTATGGCGACAACACGCCCGACACGCTCGACAACCCCCGCGCCGAAACCATCACGGCGATGCTCAAGCGCAGCATGGGCAAAAGCGTCGGCATCGTCTCCAGCGCGTTCGGGGTCGACGCCACGCCCGCCGCGTTCGCGGCCTACACCCGGCGCCGCGGCGACTATCAGGCCATCGCCGACCAGTACTTCAAGGGCGACGTGAAGCCCGACGTGCTGCTGATCGGCGGCAGCCGCGACTTTATCCCCAGCACCGCGCCCGGCAGCCGCCGCAAGGACAACACCGACTGGATCAGCGAGTCTCAGAAAATGGGTTACCAGTTCGTGTCCACCCGCACCGAGCTGAATGCGGCTACCGGCAACAAACTGTTCGGGCTGTTCAACATCGACAACATTCCCAGCTACCTTGACCGCGTGCAGTTTAAGGGCGCCGAAACCATCGGTGACTTCAAGGACATGCCGTACCTGTGGGACAGCACCCAGAAGGCCGTGCAGACCCTGGAAAAAAACCCCAACGGCTTTTTCCTGATGGTGGAAGCGGGCATGGTCGACAAGTACGAGCATCCGCTCGACTGGAACCGCGCCGTGTGGGACGTGCTGGAACTCGACAAGGCGGTGGCGTGGGCCAAGGACTACGCGAAGAGCCACCCCGATACGCTGATTCTGGTCACCGCCGACCACGCCCACTCCATGAGCGTTTACGGCGGCTACGACGCGACCAAGGGGCCCGGCAAGCGTGAAGCGGTGGGCGTGTACGAAAAGGCCGGCTTTCCCACCTACGGCGATAAGCGCGACGCAAACGGCTTCCCGCTGTCCGAAACCGCCCGCACCTACGCGGTGGGATTCGCGGCCACGCCCGACTACTGCGAAACTTATCTGGGCCGCCGGGTCTTTCTGGACCCCACCGTCAGCAACGGCAAAACGGGCGCTGAGGCCGCCTACGTGCCCAACCCCAAAATCTGTGATGAGGGCGCGGTGCAGCGCACCGGCAACCTTGACCCCGGCAGCAGCCAGGGGGTTCACACGGCTGACCCCCTTCCCCTGTTCGTCTTCGGGGCGGGCGCCGAGAACTTCAGCGGCGTGATGGACCAGACCGAGATTTTCTTCGGCATGGCCCGCGCCCTGGGGCTCGACGCCACCAAGAACAAATAACGGGAACAAACAAGCGGCGGGGCAGGCTGGGGCAAGATTCCAGCCTGCCCCTCTCCTACGCTGCGTCCGATTCCCTAAAACCCGGAAAGGCGCCGGATTGGAGTCTATCTCTGCTTCGCAGCTTTGCAAGTCCCGCAGCACGTCTCTTTTGCCTCTCGCTCCGCTCTGCTTCGCAGCTTTACAAGTCGGGTTTCATCGCCCAGTGTGAGCGACTTGGCCGCAACTAGAGCAGTTCTGCGAATTACGCGTGCGTCGGAAGAGCACCGCCACCCGCTCCATTCTCTGCTTCGCAGCTTTGCAAGTCCGTCCTGCTCAGTGTTTTGCACTCGCTCTGCTCGCCAAAAAGCTGTGCCATCTTTTTGTCAAATGCTCTGGTATCAGCTGACATTGCCCGTGCATCCCCACTTTAGGGTGGGGGCATGAATCGCCGGACCGTTCTCAAACTGCTGGGCGCCGCGCCGGGAGCGCTGTGGCTGGCCCCCTTTGGCCGCGCGGGCGCTCAGTCCGCCGCGGCCAGTCTCAACTTCAATGAGCTGTACGGCAAAGTCACGGTGCGCGGCGCCGAGTACAGCAGCAAAATCAAGGCACTCAACGGACGCAAAGTGACCATGTCGGGCTACATGGCGCCGCCCCTCAAGCCCAAGCTGGACTTTTTCGTGCTGACCCGGCAGCCGATGAGCACCTGCCCCTTTTGCACCACGGCGGCGGACTGGCCGGCGGACATCGTGCTCGTCATCATGCCGCCAGGGCAGGAACTCGAGCCGTCGGTGCGCGGCCTGAACGTGACGGGCCGGCTCGAGATCGGCGTCAAGCGCGACGACGAGACGGGCTTTGTCAGTCTGGTGCGGCTCTACGCCGAGCGGGTCCGGGACGCTTGAGCCGGCAGCTTTCAGGCCGAAACCTGTCCATTCAGCACGGCGCTGAGGTGAGGCTCACGTATCCCGATTTCAGCTGGCCCGCTGGAACGCATCTGGCGCTCACGGGGCCGAGCGGGACCGGAAAAACCTCGCTTCTGAATGCGGTGGCCGGGCTGCTGCGGCCCTCGACCGGGCAGCTCTGCTACGGCGAGCACGACCTGACGGCGCTCTCCGAGGCGGGCCGCGACGCTTTTCGCCGCCGTGAGGTGGGGTACGTCTTTCAGGACTTTCACCTGATGCCGGGCCTGAGCGCTCAGGAAAACGTGGAACTGGGCCTGCGGGTCGCTGGTGTGCGGAATGCGGGGGCCCTGGCCCAGACAGCGTTGCGCCGCCTCGACCTGGCGGGGCGCTTGCAGAGCAAGCCGTGGCAACTGTCGACCGGGGAACGGCAGCGGGTCGCTATCGCGCGGGCCGTGGCGCACCGTCCGGGCCTGCTGCTGGTCGATGAACCCACCGCGCATCTCGACCGCGAACGGGCCGCCGGAGCGATGTCGCTGCTGCGTGAGGTGGCGACGGAGTTGGGCGCGACCCTGGTGGTGGTCACCCATGACGAGGCGGTGGCGCTGAGTCTGCCGGAGCACTTCCGCATCCGGGGAGCGTCATGAGGCTGGCGTGGTGGACGGCCCTGAAAACCCTGCGTCACCGCCTGGGAGCGCTCATCATCACGGTGCTGGCGGTCGCCCTGGCAACGGCCACCGCACTCGTGGTCCCGCTGGTCTCGCGGCAAGTGGAGCGTGGGGCGCAGGACGCGGCGCAGGTGTTCGACCTGCTGGTCACGGCCAAGGGCAGCGGCACCCAGGCGGTGATGTCCAGCCTCTTTTATCTGGACGTCCCCATCGGAAACGTGCCGCACAGCGTCTACCAGAAACTGCTGAGCGCTCCCGGCACGCGCCGCGCCGTGCCCATCGCGCTCGGGGACAACTACGCCGGATTTCCGGTGGTGGGTACCTCTGCTCAGTTCTTCGATCAGCGCCTTAAACCTGCGGCGCCGCCTTATTTCCGGGTGGCCCAGGGGAACATCTTTGCCCGGGTGCATGACGCTGTGGTGGGCGCCGCAGCAGCGCGGCAGTCCGGACTCAAGGTGGGCTCGACTTTCAGGAGCGCGCACGGACTGGGCGGCGCGGACACGGAAGGCGGCGCAGCGCCTAGTACCCACGACGAGCCGTATACCGTGACCGGCATTCTCGCGCCGACGGGCGGCCCCGTAGACCGCGCCGTGCTGACGCCCATCGAAACCTTGTGGGAGGCTCACGGTGAGGCCGCCGCGTCAAAACGGGACGTGACCGCCGTGCTGTACTCCGCCGAAAACCTGGCCGGCATCTATACCACTGCTGGCCAGATCAACGCCGGGAAAGACGCCATGGCCGTATTTCCGGGGCAGGTGTTCGCGCAGGCCCGGCAGACGCTGATGCAGGGCCAAGCGGCCTACGCCGGGCTCTCGGTGCTGGTCCTGGCCATCGCCGCTCTGACCGTGACCCTGAGCGTGTACACCTCCGGTCTGGAGCGCAGGCGCACGGTGGCCCTGTTGCGGGCGTTGGGGGCGGGCCGAGGCACGGTCTTTGCCCTGGTGCTGCTCGAAACGGGCCTGACCGTGACCCTAGGTGCGCTGCTGGGCATCGGGCTCTCGCTGCTGGTCAGCCGTGTGGGGGGCAACGTTCTGGGTCAACGTCTGGGGTTCACGCTGGCGGCGCCGGAGCTCACCTGGCCCCTGGCGTCGCGGGCGCTGGGGCTGATTCCGCTCGGCATATTGGCGGCTTTGCCTCCAGCCTTGCAAGCCCTGCGGGTGAGCCCGCTGCGGCACCTGCACTGAGCGGGGCGTTCAGGTGGTGGCAGTTTCTGGCAGTGATGACCGCTGAGAGGGCATCCATGAGCCGCTGGAGCGTGCGGCTTCACCTCAGTTTGTGAATAGAGGCCGGCATGTCGACTTCATCCGGGGTTCTGGCACAAATGAGAACGTTGCCCACCAGTTGCGCCGAGTGACACTGGACAGAGTTTGTCGGTGCTGCACGGCATTTTTCAGTGGTGCCCGAAACTCGCCAAAGTCCAGTTAGACTGGGGCTAAGACGACACATGAGCGCCACCCTTTTGGCCTGTGTTCTCTTTTGCCCGCACCCAACTCAGCTGGGGCGTCGTTTGTTTTTACCTTCTTGCCGGAGGTGTCAAATGCAACGTCTACTCTCGACCGTTCTGGTGCTTTCTTTAGCTGTGGGCGCGTCGGCGCAGCAGTCCAATGGTCAGGTGTCCTTCACTGCACCGAAAGGTTGGGCCGCTTCGAGTTCTCAAGGCGGGGTTCTGCAATACACGCATACGTCCGCTGGTGGGGTGGACGGGGCACTGTTGATCGGGCAGGATATGCCGTTGCCGAATGACCCTGTCAGGTGGCTGGAGCAGACGGCCCGTTCCCTTGCCGGGGGGCAAGCGCTGAGCGAACAGGCCGTGCAGTCTGAGCAGCTGGCAAGCGGCCTGACCGCCCTTTACAAAGTGCTGATCGGCGGCACGCCTCAGCAACCGGTCGCTTATGTGGCTGCCCTGCTGCACAACGGCACTTCCGGGGTGCTGGTGGTTTTTCTGAGCAGTGATGTCGAGAATAAAAACGCTCTGGAGAAAGACGTAGACGCTGTGGTGGAATCTATAAGGCTGAGCGGCAAGCCCACGCAGACGGCTGGAACGACCGCAGCGGCAGGAGCGGGGGCCAAGCCGGCTGAGCCGAACTTGCCCACCGTAAACCCCATGAACGCCGCGCAGTTCAAAGCTGCGGGCGGCAACCCTGCCCGGCAGATCATCCCCGACGAATTCCGCTGTTATGTCAAGCGGAAAGGAGACGGGCTCAGTCCAGACCTGACTGTGCAGGTGCTGCCGGGTGGGACATACCGCACGGTCTACGGCAATGGAACATACCAGATCAATAAAGACAGAAAGATAACGTGGCAGGGCGGGCCCCTGAACAAGGCGGATGGGTCCCTGGATTTCGATGACTACGGTCAGGCGTTCAGCCTGTCGGATGTCAGTGAAGACACCCAGGACACCTCGCTGAACTTCGAGTGCTATCAGCGCGGTCCTCGGGAAAACGTGGCCCTGCACAATTTCAAACTCAGGACGCCCAAGCCAGGGTCGTATTCGTGCGTGCTGGCTGATGGACAGGGCGACCGCGGCGCGTTGGAAGTCGGCGCGGACAACACCTACAGGTTTGGAGGCGCCGCAGGCCGTTACCGCGTGGACTACCGCAGCGATCAAGACAGCGCCCGCAGCAGTCTCACTCTGCGAGGTGAGGGAGATTTAGAAGAAAGCGGCTTCTATTCCGAGGACGAGACCGGGCTGCGGGTGTTCACCCTGACGGTGCCGACGGGCGGCGACCTCATCAGCCGCAGCAGCACCGCGTGGACCTGCACCGCAGTGGCA
This sequence comes from Deinococcus radiodurans R1 = ATCC 13939 = DSM 20539, assembly GCF_000008565.1. Taxonomy (GTDB): domain Bacteria; phylum Deinococcota; class Deinococci; order Deinococcales; family Deinococcaceae; genus Deinococcus; species Deinococcus radiodurans. The sequence continues at coordinate 59,370 of NC_000958.1, forward strand.
AAGCCCACGCCTGCCCCGAGTCTCTACGGCAGCGAAAAGGCCCCCGCCCCACCCCAGGGCAGCGGTGGCCTGAACGGAAATTTTGTGCATAACCGCGCCGGGAAGCTGGTTCCCGTCTTGCAAATCGGGCCGGATTTCACGAGCAGTATGGTCCTGGGCTCGGAATGTCCCGGCAATGTCTGCTGGGCCTTCGCCTTCTTCAACCCCAACGGTTACGTGTATACGCAAGAGCCCAAGGTGGACGCTAGTGAAGCCGACTGCACGCGGACTTACCCCAACGGCCTGCCCCGCTGCGAGGTCTACCGCGTCACCGGAAACACCATTCAGATCGGTGACCGTGCGCCTGTGCCTTTTACCCTGACCGGTTCCGGGCTGAATCTGGACGGCCAGAGATACGACAAACTGCAACCCATGGACACCCTGATTCTGCGCGGGAGCTACGAATCCCTTGAGGTCACGCCCAACCTGTATCTGGGAGGCAGTACCAGTTCCCTGGCCCTGACCTTTGGAGAAGGGAGGACATTTTCCCTCAGCAGCGACCGTTCCACGACTGTCATGGTGCCCGGCGCGACCGTCTCCAACAGCAACCGCGCGGCCACCTTGACCGGGACGTACAAGTTCAGCGGCAACACGGTGGAGCTGACCTACCGCGACGGACGGGTTGTGCGTCAATTCGCGGCTCTTCCGGTTGAGGGGGGCAAAATTACTCCGACCCTGCTGCGGATAGGTGGCGTCACCTATTCTCCAAGCATCGACAAGAAATAATCGCTTCTGGCCGCCTCGCTAGAAACACTGTAGGGCGAACAGTCTGGGCACAACCACCGGAAACAGTCAGGTCGCGCTCAGCAAATGGAGTTGATCCGTCCCTTACCCCGAAGCAAGGCGCTTGTCGTGTCTGGCAAGAGCGGTAAGGAAAAGGCACTGATGCTTCCTCAGAGCAGTTGGGGCTGGGTGTCGGGGAAGAGTGCCGGCTTTCAAGCGGGTCTATAGATCAGGCCGAGCCTTCCACTTTGGTCCCTGTTGTTCAGAGTACCAGCGGTCTACCGGCACTCGTGTCAGCCCATCTTTTTGAGCGCGCCGCCTTCCTCGGCAGCGGCCTGCACCGTTCGGAGATCGCCGCCTGTAGCGGCCTCGAAAGCGGCCAGAAAGGCGCCCTCGACCAGCGGCGCCTCGGCAAGGGCCACTCGGACCCTCTGCTCCTCTCTGAGCAGGTCCAGGGCCAGCTCCGACCTGAGACGGGCGCTTCCCAGGTCCATCAGGACGAGCGCTTCGCCGCCCGCCTGGGTGGCCCGCTCCAGAGCCGCGTGAATTCGGGTCGCACTCGTGCCCAACAGGCCGTCGTCGGTGCCGCCTACTGCTTCAAGTTCCACCTGCCCGGCATTCATCTGCCCGACGAACTCTGCGACGCCCTCGGCGAGCTTGGCGCTGTGGGAGACGATCACGAGGGTCACGCTCATGGGCGCTGCTCCAGGGCCTCGGCCAGCGCTTCGAACAGCAGGGCGCTGCTCACTGACCCAGGATCGACGTGCCCGGCGGAGCGTTCACCGAGGTAACTGGCCCGGCCCTTTCTCGCCGTGAGGTCGCGGGTGGCTTCCGCCGCTGAGCTCGCCGCCTGCGCGGCGGCCCCCACCCCACCGGGCAGGGCGTCCAGCGCCGGGCGCCACACGTCGAGCATCGTCTTGTCGCCCGGCTGCGCCTTGCCGCGTTCAAGCAGCCCCTGATAGGCGGCTTCCAGCGCCTCTTGCAGGTCGTCCTGTGTCCACTCGTCTTTGCCGGCCATGCTGGTCGCGGCCCGCAAGAGCGCCGTGCCGTACAGTGGGCCGCTCGCGCCGCCGACCTTGGAAATCAGGGTCATGGCGGCGCTTCGGAGCAGGTCAGAGGGGGTCCCGCTCGCGGGGAGAGTCCCCACCACCGCGGTCATGCCGCGCTCCATATTGCTGCCGTGGTCCGCGTCTCCTATGGCCGAGTCGAGCTCGGTCAGGTGCTGGTCCGCGGCCTGAATCTTGCGGGCATAGAGCTCCAGAAACTGCCGGGTCTGCTCGCTGTTCACGCGCCCCACCGCAGCGCAGGCGTGACCACTGGCGCGTCCCAGAGCCGCAACTGCTCGGAGCTGGCCCGCAGCAGCGTAACACTCAGGCCCTGCATTTCCAGGCTCGTGACATAGTTGCCGACCAGATGTCGGACGACCTTCACGCCCCGGTCTGCCAGATGGTTCACCACGTGGCCGTGGGCCACATACAGTTCCAGCAGGGGGGTGCCGCCCATGCCGTTGGTCAGGGCAATGACTTCCTCACCGCGCTTCAGGTCGAGGTCCGCCGTGACCGGGTCGAGCAGGGCGTCCACCAGTTCGTCGGCGGGCCGCAACTGCTGGCGTTCGCGCCCCGGTTCACCGTGAATCCCTATGCCCAGCTCGATCTCGTCATCTGCCAGCGTGAAGTTGGGTTTGCCTGCGGCGGGCACGGTGGCGCCCGTCAGGGCCAGGCCCATACTCCGGACGCCGTCCATGACGATCTGCGCCACCTGTTTGACTTCCGCCAGCTCGGCGCCGGCTTCTGCGGCGGCCCCCGCTATTTTTTCGAGCAGCACCGTGCCGCCCACCCCACGGCGCCCGGCGGTCCAGGTGCTGTCCTGCACGGCCACGTCGTCGCCGATGACCACCGACGCCACCTCGATGCCCTCGGCTGCGGCGAGTTCGGCGGCCAGTTCGAAATTCATCACGTCGCCGGTGTAGTTCTTGACGATCAGGAGCGCGCCCTGACCTCCGTGCGTGTGCCGGATGGCCGCCAGCATCTGGTCGGGCACCGGGCTGGTAAACACTTCGCCTGGGCACGCCGCAGTCAGCATGCCGCGCCCGATGTATCCGGCGTGCAGGGGTTCGTGTCCGCTGCCCCCACCCGAAATCAGAGCGACCCGTCCGCGCAGGTCACCTGTCCGGTACAAAAACAGTGGATCGCTCTGAGGCTTGACCAGATCGGCATGGGCAGCGGCGAAACCTTCGCATGATTCACGCACGAGGTCGGCGGTGGCGTTCATGATCTTTTTCATGCGGTCCTCCAGAAACAGGTCAGAAAAGACGCTCAGGGGAGACTCGGTGGTGAGCCTTTAGGGTCTGCTGGAATGAGTGACTTCCTGCGTCCAACCACCGCCACTTTGTCCAGGCCATGTCTTGCGCTGGGCCAACGCTTTTTATCGGCGTGGCCCCGCTGGCCGACTTAGACTCTCGACTTGTCGTGTCCGTCACCTCTCCTCCTGATTGTCTTGAACGCGTTCAGTATGGCTTGACGACGGGAACTTCTCAATGCTCTGGGGGAGCGGCGGGGCACAACTGCGCTATCAGAGCGTCCGTCAACCTGCTCAGCGAACTGCTGTTCCAAGAACGTGGGCGTCGCGCATAAGGGCAGTGAGCTCGACGTATTTCAGTGGCTCAACAGATCGCCTGACCGCATAAAGGCTCTTTCATGGAGACCTGCGGCGACGGTCACGCCCGGTCTCTAGGGTCGGCCCATGAACCCAAACCTCCGAACTGGTGCCCTGATTCTCGCTTCCGCCTTCGCGCCAGTTGTGGCTGGGGGCGCCGGACAAACGGCCCCGACCTTTGCGAAGTCGGCGTTCTGCCAGAAGTACCAGTGCAAATTGCTCAGTACAGAAACGGTGGCGCCCGGCCTGACCGAGCAGCGCTACTTTCTGAACGCGGTCGTGTCGAACGATCCCCGGACAGTCGTGTCCACCTTCATGCGCGGCGGGCAAGTGGTGGGGGCACAGTACGTAACCGGGACCCAGGACGCGTTCTTTGCCTGGAACCTCGGGAAGCCCGAGCCCGAGATGTTTGCCGAGCTGGTCAAGACCGTGACGGGCAAGCGCCCGACGCCGCAGTTTTTCGAAGGCATCGAAGACCAATGCAGCCGCGTTTACGGCACCGAGAAGTCCGCCCAAATTCCCGGCACGACCAGCCGGCTTAGCTGCGTCGTCTCGCAGGAGTTCAGCTCGGCTCACGGCAGTGGGGCGGCCCGTCTGTCCCTGCGTGTTCACCGCTGAGCTGACGTTTTCCTGATCGCAGGCCTCCGCCCCTTTGTTGGGCGGGGGCGTTTTGTTTTGCGTCAGAGCTTTGACATGCTCAGAAGGAGGAGGGGTGTCCCGGAATCCTATTTTCCGATCGCGGATGACGCTCCCGACGGAGAACTCACGACTCTGGCTTTCGCTGATCTGTTCATACTTCATTCTCCCGCCTGGCAGCCACCAGCTCGGCAGCAAATGACCATCAGCGTCGCTTTCCATTGACAAAGGCAGCTCAATAAGCTGATGGCCATCAGGCGGCGACTTCAGAAGTTGCACCTGTCAAGTTGGCGCAGGCGCCTTTGCTGCGTCAGGTGATCGGAGAGGTCTTTGTTGAGGAAATAATTTCAGAGCCTGAGTGGTTTTGTCATTTTCTCCAATAATCATGTGAAAAGGTAAAATTCTTATTAACAATGGTTCGTGCAGTTTTAGGCGGCTTTAAGTCCGAAATCCAGCGGACTGAACGGCGAATTCGCTAATTCTTCAAAGCGAGCCGAGAGGTCCAGATTGGATAAAATGACCTGGGCCAGCAGGGCGTTATACGCCCTGCGTTTCATGTCTTCGAGACTGAACACCAGCTCAGTAGGTGACAACTTCGGTTCGACGTTGTCCCAGACGGCAAAAACCAACAGTCGGCCCCATCAAGCTTGATGGGGCCGACTGTTCGCGGTTTCCTGAGAGTGTGAAATCAACAGAATCCGCTGCCCAGCAGGCTACCGCACTCACCGGGCACTTCAAAACGCATGCCAGTCACCTCCGCATCGATACACTCCAGCGCCTATAGATAACGTGTAAAGTCGGTAGCGAAGTGGGTAGACTCCAGGCATGCCTCAAGTGTGGCAACCTAATCGGCTTACCCGGCAACAACTCGAAGAACGTCGTCTCGCGGCGCAGCCCCTCCTGAATAATCCCGAGTGGACGACCGCTTCCATTGCTGAGCATTTTGGCGTCAAACCCAGTACTGTGCGCGTTTGGCGAGTTCGCCTCAGCGAAAGAGGGTCGCTTGAAGCGACCCTCTCTTCCGGACGCCCAGCTTGGCTCAATGATGCCCAGGTCGCAGAAATTATTGAGCTTCTCCAACAGGGTCCAGACCCAGAACGTTTTCCCGATGGTCGCTGGACGACAGAGCGCGTCCGTGACGTGATCGGTCTCAAATTCGATGTGTGGTACGACCATGACTGGATCGGCAAGTTACTTCGTCGCTGGGGCTTCTCCTGGCAGAAAGCAGAGAAACACGCGATCGAGCAGAATCCGGAGAAGATCGATGCCTGGCTGGAAGAAGAACTTCCAGCCCTGGAAAAAAAAGGTCGAAGCTGGCGAAACGATCGTCTGGGCAGATGAAGTCGGTTTCAGCATGAAACCGATCTTGGGAAGCACCTGGGCTCAAACAGGACAGACCCCAGTGATCTTCGCCAAAACCGAGTGGAGGAAGCTGTCAACGATTGGCGGCATCACTTCAGCAGGACAGTTCTTTCAGCAGACCCATGAAGGCTCCATCAAAGCCGATGACGTCGTCGCTTATTTGGCCCACCTCCTGCGGCATATTGCTGGATCAGTCACCGTGGTATTCGACAACGCCCGAATTCACCGCGCCAAGGTCGTCCAAGAGTTCCTGAAAGTGAACCCGCGGCTCAGCATCGTTTATTTGCCACCGTATACACCTGAGTTCAATCCCATTGAGCAGGTCTGGGCCTATGTCAAACGACATCTGCTGGCGAATTGCTGTCCAGCGAGTGTGCAGGAACTCAAAGTTTTCCTTCGTTCTGCTTGGCGGAAGGTGCGTTATCGCCGCTTACCAGCAAAACTCCTCGGCATCACCGAGGAGTTTCTGACTTAACACGTTATCTATAATTGACGTCCTCCTGGCGATGATTGACGCTCCTCGCGTCAATCATCACGACCTGAGTGCCCATATGCCGGGGATGAGTACCCCGCAGGGCAAAAAGAGACGAGCAGACCGCACCTTCCGGGATGAGCAGCTGGACAGGGGCTTTTTCATCGCTCTGCTTGTCGTCCATCTTCCACCGGGGAAGGTTTTGCTAAGTCTGGACCGCACCAATTGGGAGCACGGGGAAACGCCCATCAACTTTCTGGTGCTTGGAGCCGTGGTTCACGGCTTCACCCTGCCGCTCATCTGGGTGCCTCTCGACCAGTCTGGGAACAGTCACACCTACGCTCGAATGTGGCTGGTGTTGAAGCTCCTTCGGGCCTGGCCAGCGAAACGCTGGCTGGGTCTGGTGGCCGATCGGGAGTTCATCGGCGCGGAATGGTTCCGCTTTCTTCGTCGTCAGGGCATCAAGAGGGCAATTCGTATCCGACAGACCGACATGCTAGACGACATGAAGGGGAAAGAGTGGTTTGAGCACGTCCAGCACGGTCATTTTCACGAGATTGGCGAAAAGGTGTTCGTGTTCGGGGAGTTGATGCGGGTGGTCGCAACGAGGTCACCTGTGGGTGACCTCGTCATCATCGCCACAGATTTCAGTGCTCGGAAGACCTGGAGGCTCTACAAACAGCGCTGGTCGATTGAGTGCACCTTCAGCAGTTTCAAAAAGCGAGGCTTTGACTTAGAGCGAACCGGAATGACGGAAAGGAGCCGTCTACAGCGACTCTTCGGCCTGGTGACATTGGCTTGGATGTTCTGTTTGCGCCTGGGGGTCTGGCTGAGCCAGACCTGGCCCATCCCCGTTCTGAAGCATGGTCGGAGAGCGGTCAGTCTGGTGCGGCACGGTGCTCAGCATCTCGTGGATGCCCTACGGTGGAAACCCCAACAGTTCATGGCGATCCTGGAGGTGTTCATCCAGGCTTTTTGCCCGCCAGGAGCGGCTGAAAGTGAAGTTGTCACCTACTGAGCTGATGGCCATCCTACAGTACGTTCTCAGCGCGGTCCCGCTGCGCAAGACGCAGCGGAATTTCCTGACCGTGCTGCTCAGCGTTTTTCTCGCTGTTCCTGGACAGCTGAACGCCCTGAATCTCTCCCGGTATGCAGCCTGCTCGGAGAGTACGATTCGTCGTTGGCTGCACCGAAGTGACGATGGGGCCATTCCGTGGGGCGCGTTACACCAGGCGACTGTCAGTACAGCAATCGAGAGTGGGCTGATCAGCCCACTGTGCGTTCTGGCCATCGACGCCTCTTTTCACCGCAAAGCCGGTCAGCACACCGCACACCTCGGCTCGTTCTGGAATGGCTGTGCCGCGCGGACCGAACGCGGAATCGAGCAATCCTGTTGTACCCTCATTGATGTCCAGCACCGGCAGGCCTTGACGGTCGATGTCCGTCAGACCCTGACCGGGTCTGAGGCTCCAACTCGTCTGGAACAGACCGCCGATCAGCTGGATGACGTGCTGCTCGATCTCCGGACTGTTCAACAGCTTGATCTGGCTGCTGTCGTTGCCGACGGGAATTACGCGAAGGAACCCATCGTGGAGACCGTGACGGGTCACGGTCTCCCGTTTATCTCCAGATTGCCTCGCAACGCCAACCTCAACGACCTCTACACCGGTGAGCATCCCAGACGACGGGGGCGAAAGAAGAAGTTCGACGGTAAGGTGGACTTCAGTGACCTGCAGCGCTTCGACCTCGTCTCTGCAAGGCCGACTGAGCGGGTGTGGACGCAGGTGGTCTGGAGCGTGCAGTGGGCGCGGGAAGTGCGCGCAGTCGTCATTCAGCAGATTGGTAAAAAGGGTCAGGTCACCGGCTACGCGGTGCTGTTCAGCACCGCTGTGACCATGCCGGCTCATGAGGTCATGGCGCTGTATCGAAGCCGCTTTGAGATCGAACTGATCTTCCGGGATGCCAAACAGTTCCTGGGGGGCCAGGATGTGCAACTGCGGTCACAGCAGGGCATCGAGGCGCATTGGAACGTGGTGCTGCTGACCCTGAATCTTTGCCGACTGGAGGCCCTGCGAGCGGCAGGTGGCGGGCAGGATCTGGTGTTCAGTCTCGAAGACATGAAACGCAGGGCGTATAACGCCCTGCTGGCCCAGGTCATTTTATCCAATCTGGACCTCTCGGCTCGCTTTGAAGAATGAGCGAATTCGCCGTTCAGTCCGCTGGACTTCGGACTTAAAGCCGCCTAAAACTGCACGAACCATTGTTCTGAGGGCCTCACTGGATTTTAACATCCTGCTAACGTCAGTTTCCAACGTCCTGTCGGGGGGTGAAATTGACAGGTTCTGCTCGCCATTCTTACAATGGTTCGTGCAGTTTTGAGGTCACAAAGAAAGACCCACCGAAAATGGGGCTGTGAACACACCGCTTCCAATGGGTCTAATGGCTATCCTACAGTACGTTCTCAGCGCGGTCCCGCTGCGCAAGACGCAGCGGAATTTTCTGACCGTGCTGCTTAGCGTATTTCTCGCTGTTCCTGGACGGCTGAACGTCCTGAACCTCTCCCGATATGCGGCCTGCTCAGAGAGTACGATCCGTCGTTGGCTGCACCGAAGTGACCCCGGGGCCATTCCCTGGGGCGCAGTACACCGGGCGACTGTGAGCACGGCGATTGAGAGTGGGCTGATCAGCCCACTGTGCGTTCTGGCCATCGACGCCTCTTTTCACCGCAAATCTGGTCAGCACACCGCACACCTCGGCTCGTTCTGGAATGGCTGTGCCGCACGGACCGAACGTGGGATCGAGCAATCCTGCTGTGCCCTGATTGACGTCCAGCACCGACAGGCATTTACGGTCGATGTCCGTCAGACCCGGACCGGGTCTGAGGCCCCGAGTCGTCTGGAACAGGCCGCTGACCAGCTGGATGACGTGTTGCTTGATCTCCAGACTGTTCCACGGCTTGATCTGGCCGCTGTGGTTGCGGATGGGAACTATGCGAAAGAATCCATGGTGGAGACCGTGACCGGTCACGGTCTCCCATTCATCTCCAGATTTCCTCGCAACGCCAACCTCAAGTATCTCTATACCGGCGAGCATCCCAGACGACGCGGACGGCCAAAAAAGTTCGACGGCAAGGTGGATTTCAGCGACTTGCAGCGCTTTGACCTCGTTTCTGAAACGTCGACCGAGCGGGTGTGGACTCAGGTGGTCTGGAGCGTGCAGTGGGCGCGAGAAGTGCGTGCAGTCGTCATCCAGCAGGTCGGTAAAAAGGGTCAAGTGACGGGTTACGCGGTGCTGTTCAGCACCGCTGTGACGATGCCCGCTCATGAGGTCATTGCGCTGTACCGGAGCCGTTTCGAGATTGAACTGATCTTCCGGGATGCCAAGCAGTTCCTGGGAGGCCAGGATGTGCAATTGCGGTCACAGCCAGGCATTGAGGCGCATTGGAACGTGGTCTTGCTGACCCTGAACCTCTGTCGCCTTGAGGCCCTGCGAGCAGCAGAGGGCGGACAGAATCTGGTGTTCAGTCTCGAAGACATGAAACGCAGGGCGTATAACGCCCTGCTGGCCCAAGTGATTTTGTCCAAGTTGGATCTCTCGGCCCGCTTTGAAGAATTAGAACATCTGCCGTCCAGTCCGCTAAATTTCGGCCTCAAAGCCGCCTAAAACTGCACGAACCATTGATTCTTAAGCTGTTCTCAGTTTCGTTCACCTTCTCATTTCTGATCCTGAAATGAAGCTTGGACCGGATTCTGTGGACCGGCTGAGCGGCCCTGCCGTGAGCGAAATGAGGAGAGTGTCCCCATGAAAAAAGCGATTGCCCTGATGACCCTGACCTTCGGACTCGCCCAGGCCGCTTCCGTGCCCAGCAGCGGCACCCAGCCCCTCGTGATGGACATGTCCGTGCAGGTGATGGCGCTGTGCACCGTGAACGTCAGCAGCCAAGTGGCCGACGGCAGCAACAAGACCGGCACCACCTTCGGCAAGTACGACTGGAAGTACAACTCGCTGAATGGCGTGAAGTGGGAAGGGACGATGACCAGCCACACCCTGCGTTGCCAGCGCGGTACCAACGTGACGATGGATCAGGGCGGCAACGGCACCCTGAAGAACGGCAGCAACACCCTGAACTACACCTACAAGAGCAGCATCGCCAAGAAGGAAACGGCTGACGGCGACATCTGGACCCCCACCGTGTCCGTGGACATCCCCGCGCAGCAGTGGACCAGCCCCGTGGGCGTCTACAAAGACACCGTCTCGATGGACATCAGCTGGAACTGAGCCGGTCTGCGTGAGCCTGCTTCAGGCCCCCGGTCTTCAGGGCCGGGGGATCTGCTTATCGGGCGCCCGCCAAGGTTCGGCTGAGATAATCTGAAGGGAGGCGACAGGATGCGGTGGATGGGTGCAGCGGCGTTAACACCAGCGATATTGGCTCTGCTCGGCAGTGCTCAGGCGACTTGCAGGCTGGAACGTGCGGCCCCTCAGGTGCCGGCGCCGGCCTACAGCGCCCTGGCACCGCTGCGCGCCGCGCTGACCGTTCAGGTCGGGTGTGAAACGCCCAACGACGAATTTCAACTTTTTCTGTCCGGCGTGCAGGATGCTGGGCAGGCCAGCCCGGTGCTGACCGTTCCTTTTAAGCAGGGCTCGGCCCTTTTGCGGGCTACTCTTTCCGGAAACCTAAACCAGTTGCGCGGCCAAGTGCTGCGCGGCAGTCAGAATCTGACTTTTCCCCTCGACTTCGCGTCCGACCAGTGGATTGAGATCGGCACCTATCAGGCGCAGCTCAGTCTGGTGCTGCTCAATCAGCCCTGACCTCTTCAGGACCTTCCCTCAAGCTCAAGGAAACCGAATCCATGTCCTATCTTCCGTATCTGCGCCGGCTGCTGCTGGGAAGCGCGCTCGCTGTGACCGGGAGCGCTCTGGCCCAGACGTTCGGCTTTGCCCCGACCGTCATCCAGATCAATTCTGAACAGACCCTCAACTCGCAGACCACGGTGTACAACCTCGGCAGTGCCCCGGCCCGCTTCACCGTCACGCCCAAGGTGTGGAGTCTGCAAGGCGGTCAGACGGTGCTGGAAGACACCCGCGACATCATCGTGAACCCCACCGAGTTCACCATTCCGCCCGGCGGCCAGCAGATTATCCGCATGGGTCTGCGCAAGAAGCCGGGGGCCGACGAACTGACCTACCGCTTGCAGGTGCGCCAGCAGGAGCTACCGAACAGCGACGACGCGAGCGTGCCCAATGTCGGCGGCACCGGCACCAGCCTGAACTTGGTGCTGTCGTTCTCGCTGCCGGTCTACATTGCGCCCAGCAGCGCGGCGGCCAAAATCAGCTACGCCGTGACCCGTGACACCGGCGACCTGCTGCTGAAGATGACCAACGCCGGCAATCGCCACGAGACGTACAACAATTTCGTGGCCGAGCGCGGCGGGCGGCAGGCGACCCTGAATTCCTGGGCGGTCCTGAAAGACTCGGACGTGACTGTGCGGCTCTCCGACCTGGGATCGGCGACCGGGCCGTTGACCCTGTCGTTTACCAATGCCCGGGGGGAAAAGGTGCATGAAACGCTGGCGCTGCCCTGAGCGGCCTCGGCGCCTTGCGCTGACGCTGGCCCTGGGGCTGGGTGCAGGCCTGGGCGGAGCGCGGGCGGCCACCTGCGACCTGCCGGAGCAGCTGCTGTCGGTGTCGGTCAACGGGAGCAGCCGGGGGGTGCAGGTGCTGCGGCTGCGCCAGGACGACGCCGGCGAGGTGCAGGTGCTGCTGCCCGAGGACCTGCTGCGCCCCAGCGAACAGGCCCTGCTGGGCGAGCGGCTGACGTGTGACGGTCAGCCGCTTTTTGCGCCGGCCCCCGGCGTGCGCGTGCGCTTCAATCCCGGCGAGCAGCAGCTCAGCCTGAGTTTGCCGGCGCGTCAACTCGGCGGGCACGACCTGGACCTCGACCGGCTGCGGGCCCAGAGTGAGCTGCCCGCACAGCCTTCCTGGGGTGTGGCGTTCGGTGGCAATCTGAACACCGAAGCGCCGCAGTGGAACGGCTTTTCAGTGCGGGCGGCCCAGGCCTATCTGGGCGTCGGCGGCGTGACCCGGCAGTTCAGTGTCTACGGCGACATGTTCGTGGGGCGCGACTCTCAGGGGGCCTGGCGCTCCGAGCCACGCGCCGTGCTGCGTTACGCGCTGGGGCCTGGGGCGGTGGTCAGCGCCGTCTGGAACGCCGACCCCGGCCTGAACACCCCCGAATTCAACGAAACCGATTTCCGGGGCCTGAGCATCGAAGGCCAGGCCGGGTTCCGCCGCCGCGCCCCCGAGTGGGTGCTTGATTTGCCGCTCGACGCCGAAGTGACCGTGCTCCTCGACGGCGTGCCGGTCACGACCCGGAGTGTGTCGGCGGGCAGTCTGAATATCCGCAACGTGTGGATCGACAAGGTCGGGACACATACCCTCAAGGCCGTCATCAGCGACGACAACGGCGTGCGCGACGAAGTACTCGACCTCACCCAGGAAACCTTCGGGCTGCCCCGCGGCGCCCTGGTGTACGCGGCGCGGGCCGGCACCCAGCGCGGGCAGTGGCTGGTGTCTGGCCGCGCTGCCTATGGCCTGAGCCGCAACGTCACGGTGCAGGGCAGTGCCAGCCTGACGCCCGACTTGCAGACGGCCAATTTCGGGGTGGAGTATAGCCAGGGCACCTGGAACACCGACCTGGGCCTGCAATACCGCCGTTCGTCGGTCCTTGGGAGCCAGCTCAATGTCCTGGGGCGGGTGCGGTTCGACCGGGGCAACTGGCAGCTCGGCGGGTTGGTGGTAGTACCCACGCAGTCGTTCGCGGACGGGTCACTCAGCCTGAATGCGATTTACCACGTCCGCGACTGGTTCGTGAATACTTCGTACACCCAGGGCTTTTCCGGCAACCAGTGGGCGCTGGCGGCGAACGTGAACCACACCTTCAACAATCGCCTCAGCGGCGCCATCTCCGGCGGCGTCGGCTCGGGCGGCTGGCAGGTCGGCGTGCAGTTGGGCTACCTCGTGAACCCACGGCTGCAAACGAGTGCGGGGGCTATAGCGGGCAGTGCAGGTCTCGGGGGCGCCCTGAACGTGCTGTATACCCCTTCGCCGGCGCACACCTTTGGGGTGGAGGTGGCCACGCCCTTCAGCGCCGCGCTGCGTTACCGCTACACCCGCGCCGTCGAAGCCCAGTTCGACGTGAGGACCGACGGCTCGGCCCAGGCTTACGCGCGTGGGGCCGTCAATTTCTCCGGGGGGCTGGTGCGCTTGCAGCCGGCGCTGGCGCAGCGGGCCATCCTGATCCGGACCGGCGTGCCGAATCTGCAACTGCTGGTCAACGGGCAGCAGCAGGTCGTGACCGACGGCGCGGGCGATGCGCTGATTGCCAACCTGCCCGGCGGCCAGCTCGTCGAAATTGCCGTGAACCTGAATGTCCTGCCGCTGACCGTCAGTGTGCAGGTCGAGCGCGAACGCCTGATGCCGCCGCTGCTGGGGCTGAGCACCCTGGACTGGCGACAGAACTTCAAGGTGTCGCGCTGGGTGCAGTTCTCCTGGGAAGATGGCAAACTGGCCGCTGGTGCAGATTTTGTCTCGTCCCAGGGCACCTTCCCGCTGGACGACGAAGGCAACAGCCTGCTGCCCGCGAGTGCCGCGCCCATTGCCGGGACCCTACGAAGTCAGGACGGCCAGCGCAGCTGCCTGGTCAGGGTGGCGGCGGGCGCAGAGAAGGCGTCCTGTCAGCCGGCCCCTTGAGGCTTCAGTAGAAGACGAAGCCCTCGGCAGCCAGGGCGGCGGACGGTGCGGCCACGTACTCGTTCAGCGTGCCGCCCTGTGGGTTGGCGGTGGCCCGCTGGAACTGCCACGGAGCCGCCGGGATACGCGCCGCCACCTCGGGGAGGGCCAGCGGGGAGGCCGGCGTGAAGCCCGAGGTACACAGCAGCGTCAGATGTGCCTCACTGACCGCCTGCACCTGGCAACTTTCCGCCACGCTGACGCTCAGGTTCAAAGTGACCGAAGCGGCCTGCGCGTGAAAAGCGGTGAGCACCATCAACCAGAAGCCAGCCCGTTGTGCAGTCGAGAACATGTATGACTCCTCCAGGGGCGGCGCTCGATAGGCCGGCCCCGACTGTGGAGCACGTTAATCGGGCGAGTCTTTCGGGAAGCTTTCAGGGCGAAGGATGAAGGCCTAAGCCGGGTTCCGAGCGGCTAGTCTTCAGGGATGGGATGCGGAAAACAAGTGACGCAGACATGAGTTGTGCCTTGTCCCAACGGGACCGCAATGGCGAGGCCCACACCAGTGCGAGATGCCAAGGTGTGGGCGGAGCCAGAAGCGTCAAAGAGTTCCAATCACTTCGTTGGTTGCGTCGCTGACCAGGATTTTTCTTCAGCAGCGAGGTCAGTCAAGAAATGCTGGCGATTGGAGCGAAATGAATCAGGGCAGCGGTGCCAGAGCCACGCCGCGCAGGGCGGTATTGGCTTTCGCCGGGCTGAGCAGGGTGGGAGTGCCGCTCAGGGACTTCAAAAAGCCGGAAGTGTCGGTCAGTTTGACCAGGCTGCCGGCATTGGTGGCCAGCAGCGTCACGGTATTGCCCTGCTGCACGCCAGCCAGCCCGATATAACTACCGCTGGCAACGCCCGAAGCCACCCAGGTTCCGTTTTGCAGACTGAATTTTTGCAGGCCGCTCGTGGCGTCGGCAATGTACAGGGTATCCGCACCGGGCAGGCCGTCCAGATCGGCCCAGAAAAAGCCGTAGCTGTCGCCGGTAACGCTGTCGGACAGACCCGGCAGGCGGCTGACGGTCTGGTTCCCGGTCGTGGGCAGGCCATTTCCTACGCTCAAGAGCCCTTTCGTGCCGTTGCCACTGCCACTCGACACGTACAGTTGATCGCCGAAGATGCCCAGTTGACGCAGGTTGGACGCGGCGCTGCTGATGCTGAGGCCGCTGCTGGCGCCCAGCGCGTAGAGCCGCACGCCGCTGTTGCCGCCAGTGACATAAAAACTGCGGCCATCTGTGCTGGCGGCGCTCCGGATATTGTCGCCACTGTAGGCGTCGGGAAGGGTCGTGGTGGTGTCCACAGTGCCGGCACTGTCCAGACGCCCGATCACGCGAGGTGTGGTCGCACTGTCGCTCGCCTTGACATTCGCCAGGCCGACGCTGGCCGCGTAGCCGGTCAATACCAGGTAATGAGCGTCCGCCGAGCGCGTCAGCATCCCTTCACTGCTGGCGGTGCCGCTGGCCAGGAGCGGCCTGTTGCTGCCACTGGTGCTGGTCGGCAGGCTCAGCGTCCGGACCAGCGACCCGTCGTTGGGATTGATGATGTCCACGAAAACGGGCGTGGCGGCGCTCGTCAGTTTGGCGCTGCCGTCCCCGACGCGGTACACCGCCACGTTGGGCAGGCTGGTCACGGGAGCGCTGACGGTCACGCCCGTGCTGGCGCTCACCGGGGCGCCGCTGCCGGGCGTGACCGTGGCTGTCAGGGTCACCGTGCCCGCCGCTTCCGCTCGCGCGACGCCGCGCTCGTCCACCGTCAGCTTGCTTGGGTCGCTGCTGCTCCAGCTGACGTTGACGGCGCAGTTGGGCGGTGACGTGGTGTAGATTGCCTTGAAGGTCTGGGTGCCGCCCACCGGCAGGGTGGAGTTGTCTGGGGTCACGCTCAGGTTGCTGACGGTGCAGGTCTGGGCCGGCAGGGCACCGACAATCACGGTCTCGGCGCGAAATTTCTGCCAGTCCTGCGCCGGGGCGACCAGGTCTTTGGCGATCTTGCCGTCACCGTAATACACGCTGTCGCCATTGTCGGTCAGCACCTGCACCGGCTGCCCGGTCAAGGCGTCGCTGTCGGGGTTGCCCGCAGGCATCGTAACGATGCTTTCCAGGCTGCCGTCCATGCTGGTGGCCAGGGCTTGCAGGTCATTGCGCAGATGCGCCGCGCCGTTGCTCTGGCCGTTCCACGAGTACAGCGCAAACGAGCTGCCCCCGCTGGCTGGCCCCGCCAGAATCAGGCAGCCCTGATCGTTGCACTTCAGCTCACGGATGCCGCGCCCGCCCAGGTCGAGTTGCACAGGAGCCCCGAAGGTGGCGGTGCGGGCCGTTCCCGTGACCAGCTCGGTGAAGTTGGTGACGGGAACGATCAACGCAGCGTTGCGCGTGCCGGACGGTTCCAGCGGCGCTCGGAATCCCAGGTAGGCCACGCTGCTGCCCGGTTTGAAGGCCAGACCTTCGATGTTGTACCCCACGCCGCCGTCGGCCTCAGGAATGACGCCACTGGCGGCGCTGGCCCCCAGTCCCAGGGCGTTGCCGTTGGCCCGGTCCCAGGCGAGCAGATCGTCGCGTAGATGATCGTAAGACCCCACGAAGTTCAGGGTGGCCGCCGCGCCCGAGCCCTGAAGGTCGGTCGCAAACACCCGGTTGCGATTGGGACGCGCCTTACCGCTCTTGCTGTTGCTTTGCGACCCCATCCAGAAAATCCGGTTGCCCAGCCGGGCGCTGGCTTCCAGGTCCATCTCGGGGTTGGCGGTGTCGGTCAGGTTCATCAGGGAACTGAAGTCGAACTGGGCCACCGGCGCACTGGACGTCGCCTGGGGATAAAGACTCAGCACATTGAACTCGTCGTCGGCCACCACCATGTACCCGTCGCCGACTTCCTGAGCGCTCGAAGCGTTGCTGGCCCCACTGAAAAAGCGGGTGCTAGACGTTGTGCCCGCCGCCTGACTCGCCGCGTAGTGCACCACGTAGCTGGCGGAGGCGCGGTCGCCGTCGGCAACGGTAACGGTGATATCGGCGTACCCGGTCTGCCGGGGGCTGATCTTGAGGAGACGGGTCTTTCCGCTGCCGCTGAGGGTGGCCGCCCCGACGCTGGGGTTGCTGCTGGTCGCGGTCACCGTCAGGCCCGCCGCGTCGGCGTCGCTGTCTGCCACCGTAAAGGTCAGGCCCTGGACACTGGCTGGATCCGTCGGATCGCCGAGAGTGCCGCTGACATACGCGGGACTGCTCGCCGGCAACTTCACCTTCGAGTTGGCGCCGGGCGTCGGCGTCAGGGTCACCGGCACGTCCACGCTGCCGACCGCCGTGAACACCACCGTGTAAAAGAACGGGTCGGTCGTGCCTGAGGTGGCCGGCATCTGCGTGGCAAAGGTCACGTCGGTGCTGGCGCCCGGGGCCAGAACGCCGCTGGTTTGCCAGCCGCTGGGGGAGAGGCCGCCCCTGCCCAGTTGCAAGCCCGCCGGGAGGGCGATGGTCTGTCCGGCGGTGTCGATGGGCTGATAAGGGGTGGCGGCTGTGTCCACCTGACCGCTCGCGTCACGCGCCTGCCCTGGCACCAGCGAGGCCGCCTGATCCGCGGCGTCTGAGCCGTCAAAATGCTTGACGTCCTTGAAATAGGTCGCGCCGACCGTAGGAGAGATGGTTGGCGTCGCGCCCGCCACCGCGTCGGTATCCAGGGGAACGAGTCCCAGATTGGTGATGGTCTGGGCCGACGTGTTCGTGACGTGGTAGGTCACGCGAACGAACCACTGTCCGTCCTGATGCAGCGTCCCCGAGGAGACGTAGCTGAAGGCCAGCTGGTTGTCCACCAAGCGGGTGGCCTGCGCGCTCAACTGGCCGGGCACCGAAATCGAGGACGTGACCGGGCCGCCCTGACCGTCGCGGCGGAATTGAAGTTCGTACAGTTGCCCCACCCGTGTTCTGGCCTGGGGAGCCGGACTGGCCGCTGAATGTTCCGGTTTGGCCGGCGAGCTGGGCAGTGGTTGTCCGCAGCCGGCCATCATCAGGCTGAGCATCAGGGGCAGGGCACACAGGGCGAGCTTCGGGGGTTTGGGCATTCTCTGATCTCCTTGAGGTCTTTCAGGCGTCTGGCCGTCAAAGGTGGTCAAGGTAGATCTCCGGTGTCAGCTGGCTGTCGGCGTGCTGGAGAGAGCTGGTTGAACGTGATTTATTCAGGCACCCGGAAGGACTCGGTAAACCGCTGACGCACCAGCGGCTCGCCGTAGCTCTCCATCACGCCGCGGTCGTCTTCGACCCAGGCGTGCCCCGTCAGGCCGGTCGGGGTCCGGGCCACGCCGCTGACGAATACGGCGGGGTGGCCGTAGCGGCGCAGTGCCCGGTAGGTTGCCGTCGCTCGCGGGACGCACACGCCGCGCCGGGACTGCCGGGGATAGAGCAGCCGCGTCCACCAGTTCACCGCGCCGATCAGGTCGTTCTGGGCACTCAGGCTGAGGCGGCCTGAGACCGGCTGGCCCCAGGGCCGCAGGGCCGCGCGGGGGTCTCCGCCCTGTCGTCCGACCCGGGCCGCCGCATACACGTCCGGCAGCAGCCGCAGCATCCAGACGGCGCGGCGGGGGGCGTTGCGGAGCCGGGCACGCCAGAGCAGAGCACGGTGGTCTCGTCCGTCGCGCCGCGCGGCGTCCAGGAGGACAGGCAAGCGACCCTGCAAGGCGCTCGCCAACTCCGGGCCAGCGGGCTGACAGACCCTGAGAAAGGCCGCCCAGGTCTGGCTGACCCCGAGTTCCTGCGCCCGCCGCGCCAGCGCCTCATCGGTCAACCGGTGCCGTTCGCGCAACACCTGCAAGTCAGGAACATCGGCGGGCTTCAGTCCCCCCGCGTCGCCCCCCCAGCAGCGGCTGACGGCCAGCGTCAGCACCGCGCGGTCGGCGGGGGAGGGGAGCAAGACAGGCACGCCGGCCCAATCGGTCGGCACCGCCGAGGCCCACATCTGCCGGGTGAGCGCCTGCATCCTTTCTTGCGGCCCTACCTCCCAGGTCGTGACGAAGCGGTGAACGTCGAGCTTGGCCTGCCCACTCGGGCTCACGAGGTGCGCGCATTCATGCGTCCAGGTGGACGGACTGGCGTGCTGACCGTCACTGCGCCAGCCGTGGGCCAGCGCGAGGTGAACGGCGCGGCTGATGAGGTCGGGGTCATTCGGCAGCAGCAGGTCCAAGTCGCCGTAAAAGCGCTCGGCGGGGGTCGCGTAGTCGAATTCGGCCAGCGCGAAGCCCTTGAACAGCAGGGCCGGCACCCCGGCATCGGCCCAGAGCTGCAACAGGGGCCGGACCTCGCTTTTGATGAGGGCGTGGCGCGCGGCGAGCTGCACGGCGTCCATTTTCAGCGCACCGCGCAGTGGGTGGCCCTGCGGCAAGCGCGGGCGGAGGTACCCCCCCAGATGGAGCTGGCGCAGGGTGGGGAGGTCGTCCGCGGTGACCTCGCTGGGCGCAGCGAAGGTCCGTCGCAGCACTTCGGACAGGGAATCCATAGGCGCCCAGTACAGCACGCGCAGAGCGTCATGAGAGAACCTTGCACTTCCCTGACGATTTGAGGGTAAGCTGGCGCAGCCCTTCATCTTCTTAAGGAGTTTATACATGTCAGAACATTGTCAGAAGACTGCTGTTAAGCCTGAACCCCGCCCCTACCAGGCCCCTGCCGTGCAGGACCTCGGCCCCTGGAAGGCCATGACCCTGATTTACAGCCTGCCCATCGGCCCCGGCGGCTCCCGTCCTACTGGTGGTAACAGCAATGTCTGGTAAGCGCGCCGCCAATGCCCTCTTGCTGGCTGGCCTTCTGGCCCTGAGTGCCTGCGGAAGCCAGCAGCCTGCGGGCACAGGCGCGGCGGTGCCTGCCCCAGGGCCCGTGACCAGCGGTACTTCCCGCAGCAGCCTCGGCGTGTACCAGCTCAGCCTCAGCGGGGCGGGCAGCGCCATCAAGCAGGCCAGCGTGCAGCGCTTGGGCGCTCAGGCGACTGAAGTGGGCGGCCTGAGCTTCAAGAGCAACAACTACGGCTACTACGTCGACAGCTCGAACAACACCCTGCGGATGTGGGCGACGTTCGACGTGACCAACACCAGTGACCAGCCCCTCGCCGCGCCGACCTTCATTCCGGTCGACACCGAAGGCGCGGGCGGGACCATCGGCACCACGGCGTTCAAGAACGTGCGCTACTTCGACGGCAGCGATGCTTCGAGCCGCGCGCCGCTGCTGGCCTTCGACTCGTCGAACGACCCCAAGACGGCGGTCAAGACTCAGCTGCTCCGTGACCTCGACAGCGGCAGCGTGCAGGTCAACCTGCCTGCGGGCCTGCAACTCGCCGGCACCTCGCACACCGGCTGGAAGATGGGCGCCCTGCCGGCGGGCGCGACCGGGCAGGTCACCCTCGCCGCGAGCATTCCAGCGGCCAGCAACTCTCAGGACAACCCCTTTTCGTTCGACCTGGTCTTCACCGTGGCCGACAACGTGCCCAGCACCACGCTGACCAACATCGGTGCGGTTCAGGGCCAGACCCCCGGCGGCGACCGGCCCGCAGCCTTGACCGGCGCGCAGACCATCGAAGGCGTCGTGACAGCGGTCGAGCCTGGTCTGAGCGGCTTTTTCGTGCAGGAAGAGGGCATCGACGCCGACAGGGACGAGACCACCAGCGACGGCCTGTTCGTCTACTGCGCGGCGAGTTGCCCGGCGCTCAGCGCGGGCGACCGCGTGCGGGTCAGCGGCACGGTGGCCGAATACGGCGGCGCCACCCAGATGACGGCGCCCACCGTGACCAAACTGCTTTCCGGCCTGGCGCTGCCGCCTGCCGCCGAGCTGAAGCTGCCGCTCGACAAGACGCAACAGGAGCGTTATGAGGGCATGCGCGTGCGCTTCCCCGAAACGCTGACCATCACCAACAACTACACCTATGGCCGCTACGGGCAACTCGACCTATCGAACGCCGGGCGCATGTTCAATCCCACCAACGGGAACGCCAGCGCCAGCGAGCAGAGTACCATCACACTCGATGACGGCGTCAGCGCACAAAACCCGCTGGACCTGAACTACCTCAGCGCCGAGCGGACCCGCCGCACGGGCGACACGGTCACCGGCCTGAGCGGCGTGTGGCATTCGGTTGCCAATCAGCCCATGCTGGAGCCGGAGGGAGCGGTCGAGTTCGTCTCCGCCAACAGCCGCGCCAGCAACGCCCTGCCGCATGACGTCGGTGGCAGCCTGCGGGTGGGCGGTGCCAACGTCCTGAACTACTTCACGACTTACGGCGGCAGCACGGACCGCGGCGCAAACAACGCCGGTGAGCTGGCCCGGCAACGCGCCAAGATGGCGACCACGCTGACCACCCTGAACGCCGACGTGCTGTCGCTGATGGAAGTGCAGAACAATGGTGATACGGCGCTCAACGACCTTGTCGCGGCGCTCAATGAGAAAGCCGGCGCCGGGACCTACGCCGCCGTGACGACGGGCTCCGTCGGTACCGACGCCATCAAAGTCGCCATCATCTACAAGCCGTCTAAGGTCACGCCGGTCGGCCAGTTCATGACCGACAACAACTCTGTCTTCTCGCGCCCGCCCGTCGCCCAGACGTTCCGTGACAAGACCACGGGCGGCGTCTTCAGCGTGATCGCCAACCACCTCAAGAGCAAAGGCAGCTGCCCCACGTCCGGCGACGTGGACACGGGCCAGGGCTGCTGGAATCAACTGCGCGTGCGGCAGGCTCAGGCGCTGCTGGGCTTCGTCGATACCGTGAAGCAAAAAAGCGGCGACCAGGACGTCTTGCTGCTGGGGGATTTCAATGCCTACGGCGCGGAAGACCCCATCAAAGTGCTGCAAGGCGGCGGATTCGAGAGCCTGAACCTGCGTATTCCCGCAGAAGACCGTTACAGCTACCAGTTCAATGGCCTGTTCGGTTACCTTGACCACGCGCTGGCGAGCCAGAACCTCAGCGCTCAAGTGAGCGGCATCACCGAGTGGCACGTCAACAGCGACGAGCCGGTTATCGCCGACTACAACACCGAGTTCAAGAAGGTTGCGGGCTGCACTGGAACCAACTGCACGGGCATCGATCTGTTCGACCCGACCAATCCCTTCCGCGCCAGCGACCACGACCCGGTGCTTGTCGGCCTGAACCTGACCGCCGACGCAGGGACCACTCCCACTCCGGCACCGACCACGGCGCTGAGCGCCAACCCCAGCGCCCTGACGGTGACGGCGGGCGGCGCAGCCGTGAGCAGCACCCTGACGACCAGCACCCAGAACTACAGTGGCGCCGACTTCACCGTCAGCACCCAGAACAGCGCGGGTCTGACGGTCGCGCCCTCGGCGACTTCGGTGAGCCCCAACGGGACGTTCACCGTGAGCGTCACGGCGCCTGCGGGCACGGCAGCCGGAACGTACCCGGTGACGGTGACGACCACAGGTGCAGGTGGCCTGACGGCGACTGCGACCCTCAACGTCACGGTGAGCGTAGGCGGTACTCCTCCCCCCAGCTCGACTGGCAGTGATCTGATTATCAGCGAGTACGTCGAAGGAACCAGTAATAACAAAGCATTGGAGTTCTACAATCCGACAGCAAACACTCTTGATTTGAGTGCTTATACGGTCGAACTGTATGCCAACGGCGCGACGAAGGCCACAAATACACAGAAGCTCACTGGGAGCCTGGCTCCTGGCGCTGTCTTGGTCCTGGTCAACGGTTCTGCTGTACCTGAGCTCAAAGCCAGGGGAACTGTCAGTAGTGTGACCAATTTCAATGGTGATGACGCCATTGTGCTGAAAAAGAGTGGCGTGGTCATCGATTCGTTTGGTCAGGTCGGGGTACAGAGCATGTGGGGCGCGGACGTTACTCTGCGCCGTAAGAGTGGCATCGTTTCAGGCGATAGCAACCCGAATGATCCCTTTAGCGCAGCGACCGAGTGGGACAGTTTTCCAGTTGACACTTTCGATGGACTTGGAAGCCGCTAAAAACCAAAGTTGAGCTTGAAGGCTTGAGCTGCCCAGTCTTAGACCGGGCAGCTTTTTTGCGTCCTTATAGTCCATCTCCTTGGCTTAACCTTTCCCTCCGGCCAGCCTTCTTTTCTCTGTTAGCCCCCAAACAGTCAAATTGTTGGTGAGTTCAGCTTGAGAATGTCTAGACAAATACTTTTAAGAAACTTTTCTCATACGGCTGTCAGGATGCTGTGACAAATATCGTTTGGAAAGTGTTGGGTCTTCAGAAAACATACATGTAAACTTCTTGATAAAGTTCATCAATTTTACTCCTCAACTCTTTGCTTGGAAGTTACATCTATACACCCAGGCCATTTATCTGTTCCCATTTTTCACATATAGTAAATAAGTCGGAAAATTTAATCGGCTTCTGTGCCCCGCGAAGGCGCAAAAAGCTTATCTGGCCTCGGCTTACTGAGGAGGTCGGGTCTGTCTTTTTATTCCCGCAACTTGGATCAGTTATGCAAATAAGTGAAGCTAAGCCGCAAGCAAACTTCTCAGAGGAAGCTGAGAAAACCAGTCTTGCCAGTAAGTACGAAGCCCCTCAAATAAAGGATCTGGGCAGCTGGAAAACCATGACCTTGCTTTACTCTCTCCCTATCGGCCCTGGTGGGAGAAGCACACATCAAGACGGCCCATTGTATTAAAAACCGTTCATCTTACAAGTTGTGATGTTTCGAGGATATAAATGAAAGTGTCCAGATCTTTAGTTCTTTTGGGTCTTCTGACGTTGGCTGCCTGCGGTTCTACCCCTGGCAACACTTCTCCCCAGCCTTCGCCGATCGTAGCTCCTGCAAGGCAGTTACAGAGCTTTGGATTGTATGAATTGAGTGTCAATGGCGCTACGACTGCGGCGCCTGAGAGCAGAATTTTCAGGACTGGTCTGAGCTCTCAAACTAACGATATTCAAGGGCTTAAATTTACTCCTTTGTCGACGGGAACATACACCGATGAGTTGAGCCGCACACGTTATTTGCGCGCTTCGTTTAAGGTGAGTAACGAAACTGGACAACCCTTAACGGTTCCCACCTATGTCCCTGTCGATACGGATGGAAACGACGCTACTGTGGGGGCAACTCCATTTAAAGCGGTGCAGTACTTTGACGGGAGCGATGCCAGCTCAAGAGCCTTAGAATTGCAGCTGGATACAGCACATCGGTTTAATAGTGCTACTGGCGCCAATGAAATAGATCTGGACGCTACCCCCCTAGTGACCAAGCTTGATACCCGTGATCTGGTCATAAACCCGCCGCCTGGGACCACAATCGCACAGGTCTTTCATCAGGGCTGGCAAGGGCGACAGTTGGCTCCTGGAGGAACCCAGGTCGTCACTTTCGCTGCCCGACTGCCTATGGCTGCTGATTCAAAGCTAGATCCCTTTAGATTTAAGCTGATGTTTGCAGTGACAGATAATCCTGCGCCTTTGCCTGATGATCAGATAGCACCAACAGTATCACTGACATTAGATCCCATCGAGTTGACGTCGGCAGGCTCCGTCACTTTTCGCGCCGCCGCTGAAGACAATGTCGGCATCCGGGACGTTACTTTTTATGATGGTGACAAACTCCTAGGGACTGTTACCGAGGCGCCTTATGAGTGGAAGTCCGCTTATACAGCTGCCGATAACGGAGAGCACGTCATTCGTGCGGTTGCTACGGACACCAGTGGAAATACCGCGCAAACGACCAGTAGACTAAATATTAAAATCTCTACAGCAAATGTTCCATTTATTGGGAGTGGCCCGGCTGGTTTGATGGTCGATCTGATTCGTTCGAACCGTGGCGAAGGAGTCAGCGATTCTACAGTTCGTATCTATCATAGTGGTGATCGCACAAAGGTGTTGGCTGAGACTCAAACTGATAAGAGTGGTTTTACTCAATTTCTGAATATTCCAGAAGGAACCTACGACTTAGTTTTCAGTAAAGCTAATGCGGCAGGTTCGGAATTTAATGGTGCAGTTGCAAAAGCGGGCGTCAATCAACGCCTCAAGATTGCCCAGTTTGATGCTCAGAACCCTACAGCCGGGAAAGCAACGGCCAAGCTGGCTGTCCTGACGCCTACTGCCCTTGCTGCGGATGGAACTGCTGTGGATTGGAAAGTGCTGACTCCCGGCACTGTAATGAACAACGATATTCAACTGAGGGCTTACACAACCGCTGAAAACCCAGCTCCACTTCAGCTCAAGTACCTGATGTTTTCGGTCGTGAATTTCGATGCCACTGGGCAGATGACCGAACTGCGCAGTGCGCTGGCCAGTATTGATGCTGGCAAAGTGAATCCGGGCATGGAAAGTCAGGACAGCGGTCTGATGACGCTCGACACAGCCGGGCTTCAAGGCGATATTTATGTACAGGTCTCTTCGCTGGATTTTAATAACAACCGTTCGGCTTATTTGATCCCGGTTCGCCTTGAGCGGAGCAGTGCGCCCGGTGCTGTGACAGCGCCCACTGGAGTAAGCGCTATCGCCTATACCAACGGTGAACGCATCAACTACATTTATGGAGTCACTGACCCCAGCACTCAAGGAGAAGGTAAAAATATTTTCCCGGACACGAACAGCTGGGTGAGCGTGTCCTGGGATATGCCGAGTACCACTGCTGGCTTGACTGGCTTCCGCGTTCTGCGCGCGGTGGCGCCGCAAGGTCCATACAGTGAAGTGGCGTTTGCTGGTGTAGCGCAGTGCCGCACTTCGACCAAGCGTTGCACGGCCAGCGATAATACTGCCACTCTGCAAGTCGGTCAGGACTATTACTACCGGGTTAAAGCTATCGGAAGTAACGAAGCCTTGAGTGCTACGCCATCACAGGCCAGCACGCGGATTTTGCCTCCGTTTAAGCCACAGCTCCTCAGTCCGGGTTCGGAGCAGACGGATGTCAGTCTCCTCCCTGAGTACACGTTTAAGACCAATGCTTTTGAGGGTGGCGCCACGGGGCTGCGCTTTGATCTGCGCGTCAGCGACGCTTTTACTTCCGTCGGCAATACGGACGCGCCGCCCCTGCGCATTGTGGGCCAGGGCGGGACCTTCAAGGTGATCGGCGCCGATAACGACACCCGGGATTACGCCAAGTGGGTAACCTATGACGTGGCGAGTGACGTGGTCAAAGTCCCTCACGACCTCACCCGGGTGCGCTCTGGCCTGGCGCCACAGCCGCTCCAGACGAATCGGCGGTACTCGTGGATGCTTCACCGCGCTTATACCTACCGTCTCCTTGATCCAACTTTGCCGGAATCGACCACCAACCCTGTCGTGGCTTACTCGGTGTATAGCGACCCGGACACCACCAAGATTGTTCCCGGCGGCGTCACGCAGAGTGTCAGCACTGTCTACCACTTCATTACCCGGCCCTGAATCCAAGGAGCATTTCTATGAAAAGACTTTCTCTCGCGGCGCTCAGTCTTACTGTTCTTCTGGCGGCTTGCCAGCAGCAGAGCACCGTTGTCAATCCCCGCCCACCAGTGACCTCTTCACCGATGCAGGCCGGTGGCATTCCTACCCCTGACATTGATCCAGCGCGCATTATCCTCGACCCAAACAGCGGGGCCCAGTATGTCAGCGATCAATTGGTCGTCGGCCTGGGCGGGCTGGACTCCACAACCCTGGCAGCCCAGCTGGGGGCGACCGTCATAGACCGTTTGCCGCAGCTTGACGCTGTGGTGCTTCACCTCAGTGATGGAAGTGCTTTGCAAAAAGCCAGGCAGCTCAATGAAGAAGGCCGTGTCACGTTCGCAGCTCCCCAGCAAATTATGCAGATGGAACCCTATACGAAAAGTATTCGGGAGCCTGCATTATCGCCGCTGGCGGTCAATCAAGTGTTCGACGCTCTGCCGCAGTACGCATTGGATAGCGAGCATCTCAATGCCAAAGCAGCCTGGGACGCCGGCTTTACGGGACGTGGCGTGACTGTCGGAGTGATTGACGATCCTGTTGATGTTTCACACCCTGACTTGCGAGCCAACTGGGCTGGGAAAGCGTACGATCCGAAGGCCGACAAGACCTATACGACAGTGCAAAGTTGGCTTGATGCGATTGATGCTTTCGGTTCAGTGCCGATGCCTGTAGACAATCAGGTGGACGAGAACATTGAGCACGGTACTGCCGTCACCTCCACTATCGCTGCCGCTCGTGATGGGCGAGGGGTCGTTGGAGTGGCGCCGGATGCCAAGTACCTCACGGCGGCCATGTTTCAGCCGGGGAGCGTCGGCTCTGCTGGTGTGGCGAAGGCCATCTTATGGATGGTAGATAATGGAGCAAAAGTCCTGAACAATTCCTGGGGCGGCGCTGGCTTTGACCCCCTGATCAAGGCTGCAATGGACTACGCTCTGGAACGAAACGTCACTGTGGTAGTTTCCGCTGGCAATGAATCGCGTGAATATTATCAGCGGCCAGCGCTTTTTGCGGGGGTTATTCCTTCTGCGGCCCTGGCTGTCAATAATACTAAAGCGAGTTTCTCTTCTTTCGGGCGCCATATCAGTGTGGCTGCGCCTGGGACAGACATCCTCATGGCCTCACCGCTGTTCATTAATGACGATGGAACACGCAAATTGGGTGCCACTCCTCCAGATGGCAGTGGCTACGTCCTGATGAGTGGAACTTCCTTCTCTGGACCTTATACGGCAGCTACGGCAGCTCTGATTCTAGGTGCCCACCCAGAGCTCGACCCCTATCAAGTGCGGCGGCTGATGGAAGAGACGGCTGACGGAAGCGTCGGCGAAAACCCCAATGGTTTTGACCGGGGGACAGGGTATGGCCGCATTCAACTGGGAGAACTGGCTCAACGTCTCCAAAGCGGTCCTATGCCGGCAAAAGGCGGCGCCCTTAAGGTACTGGTGCAATTTAAGAAAAGCGACGGCACCTTCGTGACTCAGACCCAGCCTTCAGACGTGATTATTGAAAAAGACGGTGAAAATGGGGCGATTTACGGGGCGCAGACCAATGCCAAAGGTTTGGTCCAGTTCGCGGCGATGGCGCCTGGAACCTATACTCTTCGGGTGGGTGGCCCTGATCTGAAGGCTGACACAGCGCTAAAGGAGCGAGGCAGTTATACGGGCAAAGTCACTATCACGTCCGGTACGACGTTGGCTGACGCCGAACCGATCGTGGTGACACTGGATAAAGGGTTCTATGAGCCCCCACCTCCTGTGGTCGATCCCTATGAGCCGAACGACAGTCTTGAAACGGCAACTCAAATTTCGATTGGTATGCGCACGCAGCCGGCGCTCATTTATAGGGAGAGCTGCTCTTCTTCCTGTACGCCAGTCAATGGAGATGTCGACTTTTACAAATTCAGCGGTACTGCTGGGCAAACTGTAGAAGTGGCTCTCTTTGATAAATATCACCCCACCGAAAAGATAGGCAATATGTGGGGAGTAATATACATTCGTGATTCAACCGGCAATCTTCTTAAGGATTCCGCTGGGAAAGTCATCCAACCGGGAATCGTTGACAACAAATTTACAGCTAAGCTGCCTACAGATGGGACCTACTATTTACAGGCTGGAACCTATCTCCATCTGAATCCGACCCAGGGAGAAAAGCCTTACACAGGAGGCTTTACAAATAGTAAGGATAACAAATATTTTATAGAACTGAAACTCAAATGACTTGAAAAATAATACAGCTGGTTGAACCTAAAAGTTCAACCAGCTTGTTTTTTAAGTAGCATTTCCTCTGTTTGCTCTATAACTTTTTCCCGCGTCGTTCCCTGCACGGTCAGTCGGCGCAGCAGCTCATTTACCGCCTGAGCGCTGGCCTGCCGGGTGCGCGCCAGCAGCGGCACGCCAGTGCATTCCCAAAGTGCCTGTACGCTGTCCGCTCGTGAAGGGTGGTGCGGCAGGCCAAAAACGAGCAGGGTGTCTAGAGTCGCAGGCGTCGTTGGTGGCGTGAGGGGCACCATCCATTTGCCGTAGGCGTCTTGCCCCTGCGCGGCGGCCCGGAGCCCCGGAGCGAAGCGGTCCAGACTGTCCGGGTAGGTTCGCAGGAAGCGGTCGAGTCCCAGCACCCGTCCTGACCCGGCGTGCACCCAGGTCTGGTCCTCGGCAAGCACGCTCAGGCCCGCTGCCGCCAGCCGCAGGGCCGCCGTGCTTTTGCCCGCGCCGCTTACGCCCGTGATGCCTACCGCCCTACTTTCTCGCGCCACCGTCGCGGCGTGCAGGGGCAGCCAGCCGCTCAGGCGCTGCAACTCGGCCAGGGCCAGCAGCCAGGCAGCTTCAGAGGGAGCAGCCAGATGGACCGTCAGGCGCGGCGCGGCGGCGAGTTGCAAATGTAAGTGGTTCCCCAGCCACAGCTCGTCTCCCTGTGCCCAGATGTCGAGGACTGTGTTGGAAACCATGATCTGCTGGGCGGGCACGTCCGGTTGGGGCGGTAACTCCCCAGGAAAACACATCACTTTGAGGGGCGTGTCCACCAGAGACACCGTTTGCCAGCGCTCCTGCAACTGCCGCTCCAGTTCAGTGGGTAAGCGTGCAGTCTCTAAGTCCAGCCCCAGCGAAAGCCAGGTCACGACGGCTGCACGAGGCCGCGCTCGGCCAGAGCCGCCATCAAGCTCTGCACGTCGCGCAGGGCGTCTGCCGGCGCGAGGTCATAGGTGCGGGCCAGCAGCTCGCCCAGGGCCGTCTCGTCGGCGGGCAACGCGTTCCAGAGCAGTCTGCCGGTTTCGTTCAGGCTGAACATCACGCTGCGCACCGGCTCCATCAAAACGAGTTCGTCGCCGAGGTCGGTGGTCAGGACAGCCGAGTTGGGTTCCCACATGCGGGCATCATAGCGAGCGGGGTAAAAAAGCGCCGGAAAAGCCGTTGCTCTGGCTGAGCTGACAAGGCTCGAAAAGGGAAGCCGTCGGGGTCAACGCAGCGGCGCAAGCAGCGCATCATAGCTGAACACCCACTCCGGGTCCGTCGGCGTCCGCATCCAGCTGTTTTCGGAAGACACTTTTTGGACCTGCGCCACCCGCTCCGCCCGCGTCTGCTGGTAGTGGTCGTAGGCCGCCCCGGCAGCGGCACCGTACGCCCGCAAGCAGCGCACCAGCACCGCCGCGTCTTCGATGGCCATCGCCGCGCCCTGCGCCATGTGGGGCCGCATGGGGTGCCCGGCGTCACCCAGCAGCACCAGCGGCCCCCGGCTCCAGGTGGTGTCCGGCTCACGCTCGTGCAGCGGCCAGAGGCACACTTCCTTGGCGGCCTGCAAAATGGCCCGCGCCTCGGCGGGAACTTCATTCAGTTAATTGCTGTGGGTCAGAGTGTTCCTTCACCGCTCGGCACGGGCGTGACGGCCAGCGGTTTTTTCAGCAGCCCGAGCAGCAGCGTGCTCACAGCCGTGCCCGCCACGATGGCCACGATGTACATCGGCAGGTTGGTCACCGCGTTGGGAATAAACAGCACGAAAATCCCGCCGTGCGGCGCCCGCAGCAGGCACCCGGTCGCCATGCTGATAAAGCCCGCCACCGCCGACCCCGCCATCAGCGCCGGAATCACGCGCAGGGGGTCACGGGCGGCGAAGGGAATGGCGCCTTCCGTGATAAAGGAAATGCCCAGCACGCCTGCCGCCTTGCCCGCTTCCTGCTCATCTTTGGTAAAGCGGTTCTTGAACAGTTGTGTGGCGAAAAACAGCGCCAGCGGGGGCGTCATGCCCGCAGCCATCGTGGCGGCGATGGGGCCGTAGACCTTGTTCGTCAGCAGGCCGGTGCTGAAGGTGTAGGCCGCCTTGTTGATGGGGCCACCCATGTCGAAGGCCATCATCCCGCCGAGCAGGGCGCCGAGCAGCCCCGCCGACCCCTGGCCCAGGCCTTGCAGCCAGTTCGTCACGGCGGTCAGGGCGGCGGCCACCGGCTTGCCCACCACCGTCAGCATCAGCAGCCCGACCACCAGGGTGCCGAGCAGCGGCAGCAGCAGCGTGGGCTTGAGGCCTTCGAGCGTGCGCGGCAACTTCAGGGCGCGGTTGAGCCAGCGCACGAAGTACCCGGCGATAAAGCCCGCGACCATCCCGCCCAGAAAGCCGCTGCCGGTGTTCGCGGCGATCAGGCCGCCCACCATGCCCGGCGCCAGCCCCGGTCGGTCGGCAATCGAAAAGGCGATGTAGCCGGCCAGCACCGGCACGAACAGCTTGAACGCCCCGTTCGCCCCGATGTTGAACAGCAGGTTGCCGATGGTCCCGGCGTACTTGTCCTCGTAGATGAAAATGCCCTGGTCCCCAAACTGAAACGACCCGAAGGCGAAGCCCAGCGCGATGAGCAGCCCGCCCGCCACCACGAAGGGCAGCATGTGGCTCACGCCGGTCATCAGGTGCTTGTAGAAGCTCGGCACGCCCGCGTTCTTGGCCGCTTTCGCCGCCGCCGCGTCGGCCACGTAGTCGCCCGAACTCGCCGCCGACCCGCTTCCGTACACCGGCGCCTCGGCGAGCGCCGTGCGGACGACCGCCGCGCCGTCCTTGATGGCGGGCTTGGTGCCGGTCTGGTACACGCGTTTGCCGGCAAAGCGGCTCAGGTCCACGTTGGTGTCGGCGGCGATGACCACCACGTCGGCGCGGCGAACATCGTCGTCGCTCAGCGCGTTGCCGGCGCCCACGCTGCCCTGCGTCTCGATTTTCACGTCGTAACCGAGCGACTTGGCGCCGCCTTCGAGCCCTTCGGCGGCCATGAAGGTGTGGGCGATGCCGGTCGGGCACGACGTGATGCCGACGATGTACTTTTTGCCGTCGCTGACGGGGGCGGCTGCGGGGGCCGCCGCGCCCAGCGCCGCCGTCGCCTGCGCGACTAGGCCCGCCGCATTCCGAATGGCGTCCTGGGTGCTGGTCTGCACGACGGGTTTTCCGGCAAAGCGCGCCTCGTCCACCCGCACGTCGGTCGCCAGAATCACGGCGTCGGCGGCGGCAATTTCACTGGGCGTCAGGGCGTCGGCGGTGCCCACGCTGCCCTGGGTTTCCACCCGGATGTCGTGCCCGGCGGCGAGCGCGGCGCGGCGCAGGGCCTCGGCGGCCATAAAGGTGTGGGCGATGCCGGTGGGACAGGCGGTGACGGCGACAAGTTTTGCCATGGTGGGGCCTCCTGAAACATCTTCCGATTGAACCCGGTCATTCCGGATTCAATCCGACTTGAAAAGCTGAGCAGCAGAGCGGCTGCGAGTAGAAACAAATTCGTAGGAAAGGGGGAGAGAGGACTGGAAAAGGACGAATCAGAGAGGAGTGACCGTCACCTGCGCCGCGTACCCGGCGAGCTCGTCACGCGCCGGGAGATGCGCGCCCAGCCGGGTGATGGTGCTCACGCTGAAACTTGTGGCGCGGCGGGCGGCGTCTGGGAGGGGCAGACTGTCGAGATGGGCGGAGACGAGGCCCGCCACCATCGCGTCCCCAGCGCCCACCGTGGAGACGACCTGAACGTGGGGCGGCTTTGCCTGCACGGTGGCGCCCGGAGTCACGAGCAGCGCGCCGTCTTCTCCCTGCGAAATGGCGACCAACTCGGCGCCCCGACCCAACAGGTCACGGGCAGCGGCGAGCAGCTCGGCCTGCGTGCCCAGCTCGCGGCCCAGCGCGGCGGACAGTTCGTGGGTGTTCGGCTTGACGAGGTGGGGCAGCACGTTGGCGGTCAGGGCGGCGGTGAGGGCCGCGCCGCTGGTGTCGAGCGCGACGAATTTGCCCGCGCCGCGCAGCTTCGCCACCAGCTCGGTGTAAAAGTCCGGCGCAATGCCCGGCGGCAGGCTGCCCGCCAGGACGAAGGCGTCGTGGGATTCGCACAGGGCGTCCAGTTGGGCGTGCAACTCGCGCAGGTGCTCGGGCGTCGCCCGCAGGCCCGGCAGGTTGATGTCGGTGGTCTGCTGCGCGGCGTGGTCCACGATTTTGACACCCACGCGCGTTTGCCCCGGCACCCGCACGAAGGCGTCGGTGATGGCCTTGGTCCGGAAAAGGGCATCGAACACTTCGGCGTTGTCCTCGCCGAGCAGCCCGCTCGCGGTCACGGGCAGGCCCCAGTCGGCCAGGAAGGACGCGACGTTCACGCCCTTGCCGCCCGCCGTGAGGTGCAGCGTCTGCCCGCTGTTGACCGTATTGGGCCGCCAGCCGTCGGCGCGCACCGTCAGGTCGAGCGCGGGGTTGAGCGTCAGGGTCAGCACACGCGGCGTGCCCATCTCAGCCCCGGACCAGGGCGCGCACGGCAGCGGCGTCGGTCTGGGTCAGCGCCTGCGCGGCGAGCTGCTGCAAGTCCTGGCTGGAGCGCCCCCGCAGCGCGGCCTTCACGGCAGCGACCTGCGGCGTGCTCACCGACAGTTCCTTCACGCCCAGGCCGGTCAGCACCAGCGCCCCCACGTCGTCGCCCGCTGCGCCGCCGCACACGCCGACCCACTTGCCGTGACGCTGCGCCGCGTTCACCGTCCGCTTGATGAGCCACAGGACGGCGGGATGCATCGCGTCGGTCTGCCGAGCGAGCTGCGGGTGCAGGCGGTCCATCGCCAGGGTGTACTGCGTCAGGTCGTTGGTGCCCACGCTGAAAAAGTCCACCTCGGGCGCGAGCGCCTCAGCCAGCAGCGCCGCCGAGGGCACCTCGATCATCACGCCGAGCGGGATGTGCGGGGCACCGACTTCGGCACGCACCTCATCCAGAATGGCGCGGGCACGGCGGAAGTCTTCGAGCGTGGCGATCATCGGGAACATGACGTGGACGTTGGGATGGTCCTTCGCCACCCGCGCAATCGCCCGCAGTTGCGGCAGGAAGAGGTCGGGCCGCTCGAAACACAGCCGGATGCCGCGCATCCCCAGAAACGAGTTGTCCTCGCGCGCCAGTCCCAGGTAAGGCACTTCCTTGTCGCCGCCGATGTCGAGCGTGCGGATAATCAGTGGGCGCTCTCCCAGCGCCGCCGCCATCGCGCGGTATTCCTGCTCTTGGTTGGCCTCGCTCGGGGCGCTGTCGCGTTCCAGAAAGAGAAACTCGGTGCGCATCAGGCCCACGCCCTCGGCCCCGGCGTCGAGCGCCCCGGCAGCGTCCGCCGCCCGGTTGATGTTGGCGGCGATTTCGACCCGCACGCCGTCGCGGGTGCCGCCCGGCTGGTGGCGCGCGGCGCGGGCGGCTTCGCGCTCGGCGGTGAGCACGGCCATGCGCTCGCGGGCGGCCTGCACGTCATTCTCTGAAGGGTTGAGGTAGAGCCGCCCCGCCGAGCCGTCCAGAATCGCCAGGGTTCCGTCGGGCACCTCCAGCACGCCAGCTCCCGCCGCCACGATGGCGGGCAGCCCCAGCCCCCGCGCGATGATGGCGGTGTGGCTGGTCGGCCCGCCCTGCGCGGTGGCAAAGCCCAGCAGGGTATCGGGGCCGAGGCGGGCGGTGTCACTCGGCGTGAGGTCGGGAGCGAGCAGGATGACCGGCGCCGCGCCCGTCTGTACGGTGTCTTCACCCAAGCCCAGCAGGTGACGCAGCACCCGGCGCTGCACGTCGCCGAGGTCGCTGGCACGGCCCGCGAGCACCGGGTCGTCGAGCTTTTGCAGCTGCGCGATGCGCTCGTTCGTCGCCTGCTGGTACGCCCAGGCGGGGCCGTGGCCGTCGAGGATGCGCGACACGGCGTCCTGTACGGTCCCTTCGTCGGCGAGCAGTTCCTTGTGCGCCGCGAAAATGGCGGCCTTGTCGGCGCCGAAGCGGGCGTGCACGTCGGCCATCATGCTGTCGAGGTCGGCGGCGGCGGCTTGCAGGGCGGCGTCGAGCTGCGCGGCGCCCTGGGCCGGGTCGGCGGGCTCGTCGGTGACGGTCAGGGACCGTTGCAGATGCTGGCGGGTGGTGCCGACCACCAGCCCGTCGGCGGCGCCCACGCCTTCCAGCGCCGCGCCGACTTGCTGCGGAACCCAGTCGGGCGTGCGCGTGGTGGGAGGGGCGGCGGCCTGCGGCGCGGCGGCGCTCAGGTCGTCTCCCAGCCCGGACTGAATGGCGTCCACCAGCGGCCTGAGCAACGCCTGCTGGTCGGTGCTGACGGTGAGCGGCGTGCCCCGCGTCAGGCCCAGGCTGAGCAGTTCCATCAGTTTGGTCGCGTCTGCCGAGCGCCCGTCGTCCCGGGTCAGCCGCGCTTTGGCGCCCGCTTTTTTGACCATCCCGGCAAGCAGGGTCGCGGGGCGGGCGTGCAGCCCCTGTGGGTTGGGCAACGTGACCTGTGCCGAATACGGCAGGCCCGGAGCCGCCGCCGCAGCTGCGACGGGCCGCTCGCCGGTCAGCGCCTCGATGAGGTCTCCGGCGTCGGTGGTGGTCCACAACCGCTCGACCAGGGCCTCGTCGCCCAGCACGCGGGTCAGGCGGCGCAAGATTTGCAGGTGTTCGTCGCTCGCGGCGGCAATCCCGACCACCAGATGCACCGGGCCGTCGGCGTCCTCGCCCCACTCCACGCCTGCGGCAGTTGCAACACGGCGATGCCGGTCTGACGAATGAGGTGACGCGACTCGGGCGTGCCGTGCGGAATGGCGATGCCGTTGCCGAGATACGTGTTCGCTTGCGTCTCACGGGCGTACATGCCCTGCACGTAGGCCGGGTCCACGTTGCCGTTCGCGGCCAGCAGCCCCGCGACCTGCGCGATGGCGTCTGCCTTGTCGGCGGCCTGCGCCCCCACTTTGACGAGCTGTTTCGGAAGTTCAATCATGCCTGCTCCCCCTGCCGGATCTGCGTTGCCAGATTCACGTTGTCGGGCCTATGACCCTGGCTGCGCTCGGCCTGCCTGCTTCTGAATGTTTATGATTGATTTTGAGCGCTTTTGATCATAACTGCCAATTCATCGGAATGCAAGAGAAGGGCGGCGGGCGAAAATCTCTGCACCAGAGGATCCCGCATGTGGATGAACCTCTGGCGCAAGCTGTACGTTTCTGAGCGAAATTGAGCTTTCACTGCTAGCATGGGCCCTGATGAGTCCCCCCCTTGCCGAGGAGCGCCTGACGCGCATCGTGCAGCTGCTCGCCGAACGCGGCACCCTCCGCACGGCGGCACTGACCGAGCTCCTGGGCGTCAGCAGCGCGACCATTCGGCGCGACCTCGATGTCCTCGCCGGGCGTGGGCTGATTCGCAAATTGCATGGTGGAGCCGCGCTCGCCGCCCCGGAACCGGAGGCGCCGCTCAATCAGGACCAGTTTTACCGGGACCGCCAGCAGGTCAATCATCTGGGCAAGCAGCGCCTGGCCGGGCGCGCCCTGGAGTTGATCGCGCCGGGGCAGACCCTCTACCTCGACGCAGGCACCACCGCGCTCGCGCTCGCCGAAGCGTTGCAGCGCACTCCCCAGCTGACGCGGACACTGCGGGTGGTGACTCACGGCATTGACGTGGCCTACGTGCTCAACGGCGAATGCGCGCTCTACGTGGTGGGGGGCGAGGTCTACGGCAGCACCTACAGTCTGACCGGCCCAGACGCGCTGAGCACGGTGTCGCGCTACAACTACGACCTGTTTTTCGTCAGTTGCACCAGCATCGACCCGGCGGGCCGCCTCACCAACTCCAACAGCGTCGAGGCGCAGCAAAAGGCTTCCATTCTGCGCCAGTCACGCCGCAGCGTGCTTATCGCCGACCAGAGCAAATGGGGGCCGCCGGGCTTCGCGCCGTTCGCCGGCTTCGCTGAGGTCAGCGCCTGGGTGACTGACCGAGCGCCCGCCACCGCGCGGGCCGCTTTTGAGCAGGCCGGGGTGACGGTGCTCGAAGCGGACGCCTCAGCCAGGGAACTGTCCGCAGATTGAGATACGTTGAAAGGTGGGTCTGAAGCTGAAATCTAGGTGGCGCACCTCCGCAGTCGCGGCTCATGGCTTTACCCAGCCGTCAGCACATAAGCCGGCTGCGCGCCCCGCCGAAAGTCGCAGACCCGGTAGCCGCGCCCGAACAGCGCGTGAAATGCCCCCCGAGTCTGCTGGCGCCAGGTCACGGCCTGCTCGGGATGCTCGTCGAGAAGTCCCGGCAGGTCGGCGGGAATGTGCAGCAACACGGCGGGCGCTTCCTCCGCTCCTGGCCGCCAGTCTCCCGTTCGGGGGTCGTTGATGGCCGGGAGCTCGGCGTCCTGCGGCGGACGGGCAGGCAGACTCCCCGGCGTCCACACGGCGACGAGGCGGTCGGAGGCAATGCCCGCGTTGATGCCGCCCATTTCGCCGTAGAAATCGTCGATGTACGTGGTGGCGAATGCCCCCAAGCGGTGGATGTTGAGCTGGGCGTTGATGGCCCGCAGCGGGTCGTAGGTCCACTCGATTTGAGTGATGCCCCGCTCCCGGCCCCACTCGGCCTGAAACTGCTTGAGCTTTACGGCCAGGCCGGTTCCGCGCCAGGCCGGATGCACCGCCAACAGGTGCGAGTGCTGCACATGGCTCTGGGCTGTGGGCAAGCCGACCACCAGGCCGACGAGTTCGCCCGCATCGCTGCTGAAGGCGCCGGCCACCAGGCCACCGATATGCTCCAGCGCCCGCATGGCGTCCCGGGGAAAAATATCGCGTTCCGAGCCGCCCCACACGAGAAATTGCAGGTCTTCGGCGGCCAGGAGTTCGGCGGTGCCCCGGAGCTCACGAACCCGGGCCTTCATTTGCACCGGATGTCCTGACCGAACCACTGCGCGCTGAGCTTGGCATAGGTGCCGTCGGCCATGACCTTGCTCAGCGCCTGGTTGAGGGCGTCGTGCAGGGTCTTGTTGCCTTTGGCGACGGCGCCTGCGTTGCGCTCCTTAGAAATCGCCTCGCCGATCACCACTTTGTCTTGCAATTTCGCCTGCTTGAGCATGTAGGCCACCACCGGGCCGTCCCTTTCGTCTTCAAGAATTCGCGGCCGCAATTAACCCTCACTAAAGGGATCACCACTTTGTCTTGCAATTTCGCCTGCTTGAGCATGTAGGCCACCACCGGGCCGTTGCTCGACCAGGCGTCCACCCGCCCCGACATCAGGGCCGTGAGCACGGTCTGGTCGTTGGGATAGGTCCGCACGTCCGCGATGCCGGGAATCTGGCGCAACACGGGCAACTGCGCGGTGCCCACCTGACTGCCCACACTTTTGCCCCTGAGCGCGGCGCGGGTCGTCGGTCCACCCTTTTTCGCCACGATGTTGACCGTGGAGCAGTAATGGGGCTTCAAGAAGTCCACCGCTTTTTCCCGCTCGGGCGTGATGGCGTGAGAAGCGAGCACCGCGTCGTAACGCCCCTGGTTCAGGCCGATGAGCAGGGTGTCGAAAGGCTGCGTCACCCACTCCACCTTGACGCCCAGCGTGCGGCCCAGGGCGTTGCCGAGGTCGATTTCAAAGCCCACCAGCTGCTTGCCGGCATACGCGTTGAAGGGCGGAAAAGTCCCTTCGGTCGCCAGGTGCAGGGTGCCGGAGTCCTTGATTTGCTGCCAGGTGCGCGGCGCAGCGGAGGCGGTGGTGAGGGTCAAGCAAGCAAGGGCGGCGAGGACAGCGTAGGAACGGTTCATGACAGACCTCCTGGGCCTTCAGTACACCTCATCGGCGGGCGGCTGATGAGGCAGAGCGTCTATAAAGGGCGTTTGACCGGCCTGAATCTCCCTGGTCCAGCGCGTAACTCCCGCGAGGGCTTGCGGGTCTAGGCTCACCCCGATGCCGGGGCCGGGGGGAACCGGCATTTCCCCACGCTCGACTTCAAGCGGCTCCTGAATGATGTCGCGCTCCCAGTAGCGGCTCGCCGAGCTCGTGTCGCCGGGCAGCGTGAAGTTTTCCAGGGTCGAGAGGTGGATGTTGTGGGCGCGTCCGATGCCGGTTTCCACCATTCCGCCGCACCACAGCGAGGCGTCGAACGCCAGCGTGAGGTCGTGAATCCGGCGGGCTTCGAGGTGCCCGCCCACCCGCGCCACCTTCAGGTTGATGACGCGCCCCGCCCCGATGCTGAGCGCCTGACGCGTGTCGCGGGCGCTGGTGATGCTCTCGTCGAGACACAGCGGAGTACGCAGGTTTTTTTGCAGGGCGGCGTGGTCGAGCAGGTCGTCGAAGGCGAGCGGCTGCTCGATGTACTTCAGGCCGTAGCCGTCCAGGCGTTGCAGGGCCGAGGCGTCGGCGAGGGTGTAAGCGCTGTTGGCATCGACGGTGAGCTGGGTGTCCGGCAGGGCCGCGCGCACGGCGGCCACCGGCTGTTCGTCCCAGCCCGGTTTGATTTTGAGTTTGATGCGCCGGTAGCCCTCGGCGGCGTGGCGCGCGGCGAGGTCGGCGGTCTGCTCGGCACCCGGCTGAATCCCGAGGCTGACCCCCACCGGAACCTTGTGCCGGACGCCGCCCAAGACTTGCCAGAGGGGGAGACGCAGCGCCTTGGCCCAGAGGTCCCAGAATGCCATCTCGACCATCGCCCGCGCCATGCGGTTGCCCCGGTAGGGCGCGAGTTCGAGGGCCAGCGCTTCAGGCGTGGCGAACCGCTGCCCCAGCAGCCGGGGCAAGAGCTGACCTTCGACAAAGGCGACGGCGCCCGCCACAGTTTCTTCCCGGTAGAGCGGCAGAAAGTCCATCACCCCCTCGGCGTAGCCTTCCAGGCCCCCGGAACGCAGCGTCAGGAGCGGCACGTAGCGGCGGCGCATCACCCCGAAGCTCGTCTCGAAGTCGAACTTGAGCGGCATCTCGAGCAGCCGCAGTTCAGCGCTTTCGAGGGTCAGGCCAGCGGGCGAAAAGGGCGTCATGTGGACTCCTCTTTACCAGGCGGGGAGGGGAGAGGGGGCGGGGCTGTCCAAAATGTGGAGAACTGATACGTGCTGCGTCCAATTCCCTAAAACCCGGAAAAACGCCGAATTTTAGTCCATTTCCCGCAGCACGTATTTTTTGCCACTCGCCCCGCTCGGGTTTCATCGCTAAGTTTTAGCGATTCAACCGCAATTCGTATGACCTGACGGCTCCCAAGGAATGTTAGCGTGGCCCATGACTCCACCGATTCTGGTGACGGGCGCCGCAAGCGGACTGGGGCTGGCGACGGCGCAGCTCCTGCGTGAGCGAGGCCACGACGTGATTCTCTCCGACCTGCGGCCCTCGCCGCTCGGCGAAACGCGGGTGGCCGACCTCACCGATGAGGCGGCGCGGCGTGACCTGATCGCGGGCCTGCCTCCACTGGGGGGTCTGGTCGCCTCGGCGGGCGTGGCCGGTCAGGCGCCGGGGCACCTCGTCATGGAGCTGAACTACGTAGCGACCCGTGACCTGGTGAGCTGTCTGCTTCCGAAGATAGCGCGGGGCAGCGCCGCCGTGGTGCTGTCGAGCACGTCCGCCCTTTTCGCGTCCCAGACGCAGGAGGAACGCCGCGTCATCCGCGACGATCCCGCCGCTGCGCGCCCCGGCTGGCAGGACCTCGAAGGCTGGGACGCCTACGGGCTGTCCAAGCGGCTGCTGCTCGACGAGCTGCCGGGGTGGGTGGCCGCCGGGCTGCCGCACGGCGTGCGCGTCAATGCCCTGCTGCCGGGGCCAATTGAAACCCCCATGCTCGGCGATCTGGAGCAGATGCAGGGCGCGGAAGCCATGGATTACATGAAGGCGGTGGTGGGCCGCTACGGTCAGCCGCGCGAAATCGCCACCATTATTGCTTTTCTTCTTTCGCCCGACGCCTCGTGGCTCAATGGTGTGGAACTGCGGGTGGACGGGGGGCTCTTTACGCAGTTCGCCCTGGAGCAGCGCACCTCCTGAAGATCGTCGCCTGCCCATCCACAACAAAAGGCCACTACAGCAGCCCCGCC
The DNA here is from genome assembly GCF_000008565.1 of Deinococcus radiodurans R1 = ATCC 13939 = DSM 20539. Taxonomy (GTDB): domain Bacteria; phylum Deinococcota; class Deinococci; order Deinococcales; family Deinococcaceae; genus Deinococcus; species Deinococcus radiodurans. The sequence goes on from NC_000958.1 coordinate 99,601, forward strand.
CGCAGCGCCTTGACTGCCGCCTGGGTGCGGTCGGCGGCCTGCAACCTGTGCAGGATGTCCTGAATATGCAGTTTCACGGTGCTGACGCTGACGCCGAGCGCTTCGGCGATGTCCTTGTTGGGCAGCCCGTCGGCAATCAGGCGCAGGATGTCGAGTTCGCGGGGGGTCAGGGGCGAGTGGGCTTCAGGCATCCGCACGCCGCCGAGGACGTGGTGCGCCACCTGCGGATCGAGGTAGGCGCTGCCCGCCGCCGCCGCGCGAATCGCCAGCAGCAGCAGGTCCGGGCTGGCCGATTTGAGGCAGTAGGCGTCCGCGCCCGAGGCGAGCGAAGCGAAGACTTCCTCGCGCAGGTCGTGGGCGGTGAGCATCACGATGCGGACCCCCGGCCAGCGGCGCTTGATTTCGCGCGCTGTGGCGATGCCGTCCATGCCCGGCAGGCCGATATCCACCACCGCCACGTCCACTGGCCGCCCAGTGAGGACTTCCAATGCCTCCTCCCCGCTGCGGGCCTCGGCCACCACGCGCAGGTCGGGTTCGAGGTTCAGCGTGGCGCGCAGCCCGTCGCGGGTAAAGGCGTGGTCCTCAACGAGCAGGATGCCCACCGGGTCAGGCATGGGGCGCCTCGGGCAGGGTCAGCACGAACTGGCTCTGCGCCCGCGCCGTGCGGCGGTAACGCACCGTGCCGCCGTGCGCCTCGGCAATCCGGCGGGTGAGGTACAGGCCCAGCCCGCTGCCGCTGCCCGCCCCCGCGCCCCGGAAGCGCTGAAAGAGCCGCGCCTGCTGCTCGGCGGGAATGCCGGGGCCGCTGTCTTGCACGATGAAGGTGACCTCGTCGCCGTCGCCGGTCAGAAAGAGCGTGACTTCCCCGCCCGGCGGGCTGAACTTGATGGCGTTGTCGAGCAGGTTCTGTACCGCGCGCCGCAGGTCGTGCTTGCGTCCCAGCACGGTCACGCCGCTGAGATTTGTTTCGACGGTGACGTTCCTGGCCTCGGCGCGGGGCCGCAGGTCGCCGGCCACGCTCAGGACCACGGCGCGCAGCGGCACCGGCTCGCGCTCCTCGTCCTCGCCGCTCTCGAACTTGGCGACGCTCAGGAGCTGGTCGGCGAGGTCGAGCAGCGTTTCGTTGGCCTGGAGCCCGTTTTCCAGCGTGGCGCGGTAGGCGGGCGGCAACTCGCCGTAAGCGCCTCTCAGGGCGGCTTTCATGTTCATGGCGTTCGCCAGCAGCGGCGTGCGCAGGTCATGCGAGAAAGCGTACACGAGGTCGCGCAGCAGTTCACCGCGCTCGGCGAGTTGCTGGCGGTTTTGCCGCAGGTCGTCGAGCAGCGCGGTGCGCTCCAGCAGCGGTTGCAGGGTGCGGACGGCGAGGCTGGTCACGCCCGGCGCGCTGTGCGGCGAGTTCAGGATGAGCAGCAAGTCGCCCTCGGTCGGGCGACGCAGGCGGGCGAGGTGGACGTTGCCGCCCTCGGTCGCCCACACGTCCCCGGCCCCCACCGGATGCGCCAGAAATTCCAGCGGAATGCGGGTGTTCAGGCGGCTGGGGCGCTCGGCGGCAGGCAGGTCGGGCGCGAGCACCAGCGCGTAGGGCTGCGTCAGCACCGCCTTGTCCACCGCGCCGATTTCCACGCTGCTCGCCCCGGTCAGGCGCTGCAAGGCCGCCGCCGCCCGCTCCACGAACTCGGCCTGCCCCAGTGGGCCACCCAGGTCCTCGGCGAGTTGCCGCCGGGCTTTTTCGCGGGCGAGTTGGTGCTCCTCTTCCTTGAGCGCCGCCGCCTGCTCGGAGGCTTCGCGGGCGCGGGTGGAGAGGTAGCCCACCAGCACCACCGCCAGAATGCTCACGGCGCGGTTGGCGAAGTGGTAGCCCCCCACGCCGTCGCGCGAGCCGTTCCAGAAGCCGGCGACCACGTTCGCCAGCACCGCCAGCGCGGTGAGTTGCCAGACCGTCTTTTTCGACGTGCCGAGCGCCGCGAACGCGACCGACGCGCTGAGCACCGTGCCGAGCGCGAACGACGCGGGCGTCAGGAGGTCGAGCAGCACCACGACCACCAGCAGCGAGAGGGACACCCCCCACACCACCCCGTCGCTCAGGGGAAACTGCGGCGGCGGGAACAGCTCCCGCACGAATGCTCCTGTGCTTTCCGGCCAGCGCGTCCTCATGGGCCCCAGCGTAGCCCGCCTGTCCCCGGCGCACGATTGGCCAGGTGGCCAATGCCCTGAGCCAGCTGGCCGATACCTCACTCCGCGCCGCAGGACGACCATAACGGCGCTATGAGTCTTTCTTCTTTCCGGTGGCGGCCATGACCACGGCCCCTCAGCCCAAACAGAGCATCTTTTCTCCCGAGCTGGTGCGCGGCGCCGTCCGGGCCAGCTTCGCCAAACTCTCGCCGCGCGACCAGGCCCGCAACCCGGTGATGTTCGTGGTCTATCTGGGCACCGCGCTCACCGCTTACCTCACCGTCGCCAACCTGGTCACCGGCAAGCCGTGGGGCTACGAACTGGCCATCACGCTGCTGCTGCTGCTCACGGTGCTGTTTGCCAACTTCGCCGAAGGAATGGCCGAGGCGCGCGGTAAGGCACAGGCGGCGTCGCTGCGCTCGGCGCGTGAGGACGTCAAAGCCCGGCGGCTGGTGAACGGTCAGGAGGAACTGGTCGCGGGCACCGCCCTGGAACGCGGCGATCTGGTCGTCGTGGAAGCGGGCGAGATGATTCCCGCCGACGGCGAAATCGTGGAAGGCCTCGCCAGCGTGGACGAGAGTGCGATTACCGGCGAAAGCGCTCCCGTTATCCGCGAAGCCGGCACCGACCACAGCGGCGTGACCGGCGGCACCAAGGTGCTCTCCGACCGCATCGTCATTCAAATCACCTCCGGCGCGGGCGAAAGCTTCCTCGACCGCATGATCGCGCTGGTGGAGGGAGCGAGCCGCCAGAAGACCCCCAACGAAATCGCCCTGTCTATTCTGCTGTCCGGCCTCACCCTGATTTTCCTGCTGGCGGTGGTCACGCTGTACCCCTTCACGGTGTACGCGGGTGCGCCGGCTTCGGCGGTCACCCTGATCGCGCTGCTGGTCTGCCTGATTCCCACCACCATCGGCGGGCTGCTGCCGGCCATCGGCATCGCCGGGATGGATAGGGCTTTGCAGGCCAACGTGATCGCCAAGAGCGGCAAGGCGGTGGAAGTCGCGGGCGACGTGGACGTGCTGCTGCTCGACAAGACCGGCACCATCACCATCGGCAACCGCATGGCGACGAAGTTTCACCCGCTGCCCGGCGTGACCGAAGCGGAACTGGCCAAAGCCGCCCTGCTGAGCAGCCTCGCTGACCCCACGCCCGAGGGCAAAAGCATCGTCGCACTCGCTCGGCAACTCGGCGTGGACGCGCCCGAACCCGCCGGCGCCGAGTTCATCGAATTCACCGCCCAGACCCGCATGAGCGGCGTGGATTTTCCCGGCACCTCCATCCGCAAGGGCGCGGGCAGCCGCATCTCGGCGCTGGCGCAGGAGCGCGGGGGCCAGCTGCCGCCCGAACTTGCCGCCATCACCGACGAGGTGTCGCGGCAGGGGGCCACGCCGCTCACCGTCATCGAAAACGACCGACTGCTGGGCGTGGTAGCACTCTCCGACATCATCAAACCCGGTATCCGCGAGCGCTTCGAGCAGCTGCGGCGCATGGGCCTGCGTACCGTCATGATTACCGGCGACAACCCGCTGACCGCCGAGGCGATTGCCAAAGAGGCCGGTGTGGACGGCTTTCTGGCAGAGGCCACGCCCGAAGACAAGATGGAGATGATCAAGCAGGAGCAGGCGAGCGGCAAGCTGGTCGCCATGATGGGCGACGGCACCAACGACGCCCCGGCGCTGGCGCAGGCCGACGTGGGCCTCGCCATGAACTCCGGCACCCAGGCCGCCAAGGAAGCCGGCAACATGGTGGATTTGGACAGCGACCCCACCAAGCTGCTGGAAGTGGTGGAAATCGGCAAAGGCCTGCTGATTACCCGCGGCGCCCTGACCACTTTTTCCATCGCCAACGACGTCGCCAAGTACTTCGCCATCTTGCCCGCGCTGTTCGTGACGGCTTACCCGCAACTCGGCGTGCTGAACGTGATGGGCCTGCACTCGCCCACCAGTGCCGTGCTGAGCGCCGTGATTTTCAACGCGCTGATTATCCCGGTGCTGATTCCGCTGGCCCTGCGGGGCGTGCCGTACCAGCCGATGAGCGCTGGAGCCCTGCTCAACCGCAACCTGCTGGTGTACGGCGGCGGCGGCATCCTGGTGCCCTTTATCGCCATCAAATTGATCGATTTGTTGATCGGTGGATTGATGTCATGAGGCGTTTATGTCAGTTCTCGTTACGAAGAGAAATTCCTGTCCAAATGGCTGCTCCACACATGACTATGAAAGGGAAAATGAATTGTCTTACATCTAAACTCTTTGCCAAAGCCATTAACAGTAGGCCTACCAAAATTAGTAGAACCACTCCAGTCATGATAATAGCAACTTGTGCCTTCCGGGTTGGAGCCATTACATGAGCTACGAAAACCGGTGCTGCACCCGACGCTGCATTTGCAACAAGGAAAATCCACCAGCTTGGTGTGCTTACCCCGCCTGGGCCAGTAAGTTTGGCAAGAAAGGAAACAACTACATAAGCAACTAGAGAGCTTAAAAGTGCAATTGGAAGAAGTAAAACCCATCGTATTACGTCGGCAGGAGACCTCTCTTGCATGATGAGAAATCTTACCATTTGTCACAATCTTGTGTTCTGCAAAGGAATCCTCATGGACATCCTGCTTCCCCTGCTGCTGGTCGTCTTTTTCGCCCTCTGCGCCGCTTACCTCAGAGGCATGGACAACCTATGATTCTCGCCCTCGCTCTGATTTCGCTGGCCCTGTTCGTCTACCTGCTGTACTCGCTGCTGCGCCCGGAGGACTTTTAACCATGTCGGCTTCTCTCTTGCAATTCGTGGTGCTGCTGGGCGTCATGGCGGCGCTGGTCGTTCCGGTCGGCAACTGGCTGTATGGCGTAGCCACCGGCCAGAAGGACACCGCCCTGGAACGGCTCACCTACCGCGTCATCGGCATCAACCCCCGCGAACGGATGGACTGGAAGCGCTACGGCCTCGCCATCGTGGTGTCCAACCTGGTGATGCTGCTGCTGGCTTACCTTCTCATTCGGCTGCAAGGGGCGTTGCCCTGGAACCCGGCGGGCCTCGCCGCGCAGTCGCCTGATCTGGCCTGGAACACCGTGGTCAGCTTCATGACCAACACCAACTGGCAGGCCTACAGCGGCGAGCAGAGCCTCTCGTACTTCTCGCAGATGGCCGTCATCACGACCTTCATGTTCACCTCGGCGGCCACCGGCTTTGCGGCGGCGCTGGCGTTCATGCGCGGGCTGGCCGGGCGTGACGGCACCAACCTGGGCAACTTCTGGGTGGACGTGACCCGGCTGATCTACCGGGTACTGCTGCCGGTCTGCTTCGGGCTGGCACTGGTGTTCGTCTGGCAGGGCATGCCGCAGACGCTGGGTGCTTACGCCAACGCCACCACGCTGGAAGGCGCGGCGCAGCGCATCGCCCTGGGGCCGGTCGCCAGCCTCGAAAGCATCAAGCACGTCGGCACCAACGGCGGCGGCTTCTTCTCCATGAACGCCGCGCACCCCTTCGAGAACCCCACGCCGCTCACCAACGCGCTGCACATCCTTTCCATGCTGCTGCTGCCCTCGGCGCTGACCTACGTGTTCGGGCGGATGCTGGGCAACCTGAAACAGGGCTGGGTCATCTTCGGCGGGATGCTGGTGATGTTCGTTGGCTTCCTGGGGACGGTCTACAGCTTCGAGCAGGCCGGCAACCCCATCCTGAGCAAGCTGGGCGCAGAGCAGGCCATCACCGCGACCCAGGCGGGCGGCAACATGGAAGGCAAGGAAGTGCGCTTCGGCATCGCGCAGACCTCGCTGTTCGCTACCACCACCACCGCCGCGACCACCGGCAGCGTGGACTCGATGCACGACTCCTACACCGGCATGGGCGGTTTCGTGCCGATGCTGCAAATGATGCTGAACAACGTCTTCGGCGGCAAGGGCGTGGGCTTTATCAACTTCGTGCAGTACCTGGTGCTGGGCGTGTTCATCGCCGGGCTGATGGTGGGCCGCACTCCCGAATTCCTGGGCAAGAAAATCGAGGCCAAGGAGGTCAAGCTGACCATGCTGGCCGTACTGGCGCACCCGCTGAGCATCCTGGGCTTCACCGCGCTGGCCTGCGTGCTGCCGGGCGCCCTGAACTCGCTGAACAACCCCGGCCCGCACGGCTTTTCCGAAATCCTGTACGCCTACACCTCCGGCACCGCCAACAACGGCAGCGCCTTTGCCGGCCTGAGCGCCAACACCTTCTTCTACAACCTCACCATCGGCCTGAGCATGTTGATGGGCCGCTACCTGACGCTGCTGCCGATGCTGGCGGTCGCGGGGATGCTGGCCGCCAAGCGGCGCGTGCCCGCCGGCTCCGGCACCCTGCCCACCGACACCGCGCTGTTCGGCGCCCTGACCGTGTTCGTGATTCTGATCGTGGGCGCCCTGACCTTCCTGCCCGCGCTGACGCTGGGCCCGGTCGCCGACCACCTCCAGATGCTGCGGGGCGTGGTGCTGAAGTAACCCCTCACCCTTCCGCCGCTGGCGCGGCTCCCTCCCTCTCCCAAGGGGAGAGGGCCCTTGCAAAGCGAGGGGTGAGGGGTCTTTGATCGCCCACCCACACCGCTAAAACCACCTCCAAGGAGTAATCAAAATGACCACCCCTAATGCCAACCTCCAGAACTCCGCCCCCCTCCCTGCCGAGCGCCCCACGCCGCTGCCCCGGCTGCTGCTCAGTGCACTGCTGGCCGCCGTGCTGTTCATGCTGGTGTGCGGCCTGGCCTATCCGCTGCTGACCACCGTGGTCGCGGGCGCCGCTTTCCCCAATCAGGCGGGCGGCAGCCTGGTGACCCGGAACGGCCAGGTGGTCGGCTCGGCGGTGCTGGGCCAGAACTTCACTGCGCCGCGCTACCTGCATGGCCGCCCCTCCATGACGAGCAAGACCGACGGCAGCGGCCCCGAGCCCTACAACGCCGAGAACTCCGGCGCCAGCAACTGGGGCCCCACCAACGCCAAGTTGCAGGGCGCGGTGCAAGGGCGCATCGCCGCCTTCCGCCAGGAAAACGGCCTGGGCGCGGACGTGCCGGTGCCGATAGACGCCGTGACCGCCTCGGCCAGCGGCCTGGACCCCGACGTGACGCTGGCGACGGCACTTTTGCAGGTGAACCGGATTGCTCAGGCGCGGGGCATGCAGCCCGCCGGGGTGGAAAAGGTCATCCGAGCCCACCTGAAAGGCCGTGATCTGGGACTGCTGGGCGAGCCGCGCGTGAATGTGCTGGCGGTGAATTTGAGCCTGGACGGGCAGTAAACACGATGTCCGAACCCATCCGCCTGACCCTCCCCCGCGACTCGCAGTCGCCACAGCCTGAGCGCGGCACCCACCGCATTTTCATCGGCATGGCGGCGGGCGTGGGCAAGACCTACCGCGCCCTGAACGAGCTGCGTGAGCGGCTGGAACGCGGCGAGGACGCGCTGGTCGGCGTGCTGGAAACCCACGGGCGGCGCGAAACCCTGCAGGCCGCCGAGGGCCTGCCCGTTTTTCCCCGGCGCGAGATCGTGCATGGCAACGTGACCCTGAGCGAACTCGACGTGGAGGGCCTGATTGCCCGCAACCCCTTCATCGTCCTGATTGACGAACTGGCCCACACCAACGCGCCCGGCAGCCCGCACGAGAAGCGCTGGCAGGATGTGGAAGCGCTGCGCGACGCCGGCATTCACGTCCTGTCCACCATGAACGTGCAGCACCTCGAATCGCTGAACGACACGGTGGCGCGCCTGACCGGGGTGCGGGTACGCGAGCGGGTGCCGGATTTCGTGCTGCATGACGCCGACGAACTGGTTCTGATTGACCTGCCGCCCGAGGACCTGCGTGAGCGGTTGCGGGCCGGGAAAATCTACGCGCCCGAGAAAGTGGAGCAGGCGCTGGGCAACTTTTTCACTCTGCCCAACCTGACCGCGCTGCGCGAAATTGCGCTGCGGCATGTAGCGCAGGCGGTGGAGCTGGAGGTGCCCGAGGGCCAGCCCGCCGCGCACGAGGTGGTCGTGGTGGCGATGGCGGCGGAGGGCACGGCGGCCCGCCTGATTCGCCGGGGTGGGCAACTCGCCGAGCGCCTGCGCGGTGAGCTGCACGTGGTCACGGTGCGCCCGGCCCGCCTGACGCCCGAGGCCTCGCGGATGCTCGACACCTGCCGCGAAATCACCGAGGCCCTCGGCGGAGGATTCCGGGTGCTGGACAACGTCGGGACGGTGGGCGCCACACTGGTCGCCTACGCCCGCGCCGTTCACGCCACCCAGATCGTGATGGGGGAGACCAGCCGCAGCCGCTGGGCCGAGCTGTTGCGCGGCGACATCATCAAGTACGTGCTGCGCGGGACGCAGGGCATGGACGTTCATGTCATCAGCCGGGATTAGCATTTATGTCAGGAGGTGGCCTGTATTCGCCAATGGGCCATCCAGATGGAGGAGTCGCGCTATTCAGACTGCGGTCAAAATGCCGACGAACTGAACGTTTACCCTGTTGGATGAAGGCAGGCGCGTATCGGCTCCGCGCTGCATGAAAGTCGTCTCAAGCCGTCCGCTTCATTTCTGACCCCGCCGAAACCCACCATGTGTACAGTGGACTATGTTGTCCCGCCGTGTTCTGCTGACCATGGGCCTGACTCTGGCCTCTGCCTTCCCGACTGGGCTCGCTCAGAGGCCCCAGCCACAGACGGCTCAGGCGCAGGCGGACCTCGAAGCGATAAGCACCGCCTACACGATGTACCTCAGCGCCACGTTCATCCGGGACAGCTGCGTGAAACGCGACCCGGCCAGCGCCGTCAGGGTCAACCAAAGCTACGCGGCGTGGCTTGCGGCCCAAAACCTCGGCACGTTCGAGGCGCAGCTCGGTAAAAAGTTCGGGACTGATCAGGTCAAAGCGCTGCGCCAGGAGATAAGCGGCCAGCTGGCGGTCTTGGATACCGCGCTGCAAAAGCTGGGGCCGGCCAGTCAGGCCTGCCCGGCCTTGGCAACCCAGTTTTCATCCGATACCTTCGATGTGCGAAAGAAGGTGCCCAACCTCGCGGCGCTGCTCACTGTAGGTAGAGGGCCAAGCGGAACAACGGCGGCCAGTGGAAGTGGTAGCAGCGCCGGGGCCAGCGTCACCGTTTACAGCGTGGCGCAACTCTCTTCGCTCATGGCCCAAACGGTCGCGCCGCTGCGGAGCGCCGGAACCCGTGCTCAGGAGGCTGCCGGCCTGAAAAAATTGCAAACGCTGGGCAAGGTGATCGTGGTGAGCGGCACGACCAAGCGCAGGCGCTCCATCACGCAGGCCGACGACCGCCGCGAAGTCAGGTACGACGTGTATTGCTACGACATGCACAACGACGCCGCCGATCCGCCCCAGGGGCAAGTCACGGTGGCTGGGCGGATTCGTGAGTTCGACGCCAGCCTGGGTGTCGTGCTGGAAGACTGCGTGGTTTTGAGCGCCGGCCAGAGCGCCCAGTTCAAAAAATCTACCCTGGCCGTCGTGGACGCGGCGTGGCAGTTCAAGTCCCAGCCCTACGAGAAGTTTCTGGTGCCTGCCGGCCAGGGCCTGAAAGACAGCGAGATTCTGGGCGCGTACATGGAGCAATCCAGCGCCGTTGGCGTCGGGGGGATGACGATCACCACCTATCCTGTCTCGCTGTTTCTGAAAGACGGCACCGTGTTCAATGATCCTTATTGGGCGCCCACGTCGTTCAACTTCAAGCTCTCGCGGCAGCTTGAGCCGCAGAAATGGGGCAAGTGGACCCGCCAGGGCAACAATTTCACGATCAAATGGAGCGACGGCAGAACTGACACCTTCATCGTCAAGGGCGCGCCCAAGGCCCTACCCGCCGGCACGCGGTTGTCGGGGACATTCGAGACCATCTCCGGCGGCGGCACCACCTCGCTAGGCGGCGACACCATTGTGGTGAGCAGCGGCACGTATACCTTCCGGCCAGACGGCACGTTCACGGGCGGCAGCTTCGGCGGCGGTGGTGACTCGTCAGTCACTGTCGGCAGCAGCAGGGCAAGCGGCGGCACCTACAGTGTCAGTGGCTACGGCATCACCCTCAGGGGCTCGGCCAGTCAGGAACGCCGGCTGTTCTTTGCCCGCTACAACGACGACATGCTGTACATTGGCAGCTCGACTTACACCCGCGACCGCTGAGCACCCGCTCGGGCTGCCCTGCACCAGTACCGCCACGTTGGTCAGCCACGCGCTGGGAGCATCTTCTCGGAATGGTCGGGCGCATGTTGAGTGTTGGTCTGGCCTCTGAAATGGGAACGGGCCTGGCTTGAATTTTTGCAGGCCCTGCTTTCGTCAGGTCCTGAACGGCTCTCTGGCGCGTGAGGCTGCGCAGGTCGTGTTCTTGGTGGGCTGGGGGCGCGGCAAGTCCACCGTGACACACAACCCACGGGGCCGCGTCGCCTCGAACAGGACGGTGCCGCCATGTAGCTGCACAATCCGGTCCACGATGGCGAGCCCCAGACCGTTGCCCTCACCGCTGCGGGCGGCGTCCACCTGATAAAAGGGCTCGGTCAGGCGGGGCAGGGCTTCGGCGGGCACCCCCGGCCCTGCGTCCTGAACGGTCAGCCTCACGCGGTCGGGTTCGCCCCACACCCGCACCGTCATGTCCGCTCCCTGGCCGTAGCGCCTGCCGTTGCCGATGAGGTTTTCGAGCAGCCGGGTCAGCAGCGCTTCGTCTCCGGGAATGAGCGTGTCTCCCCAGGTCTCGAAGTCCAGCCGCACGTCCGGCGCCGTCTCGCGCGCGCGGTCAACCGCTTCTCCGGCGAGATCAGCGAGGTCCACGGGCCGCAGATGCACCGTCCGGGTGCCGCGCGCGAGCAGCAGCAGATGGTCGGTGAGGCGCTGCATCCGGTCCACGTCGGCCAGGGCTTCACGCATGTTCTCGCGCAGTTCCGCCTCGCTGCGCGGCGTGGCGAGCGACCCTTGCAGACGCACCTTGAGGGCCGCCAGCGGGGAGCGCAAGTCGTGGGCGGCGGCGCGGGTGAACTCTTCCTCGCGCTCACGCACGTCGGCGAGTTGCGTAAAAGAAGTTTGCAACGTATCGGCAAGTCGTCCCAGTTCGTCGCTGCGGCCTGCGCCGGGCAGGGGAAGCCGCAGGTTGTTGCCCTGCCCGAGCCGCGCCGCCGCCGCCTGCAAGCGGGCCACCGGGCGCAGCAGCCGGCCCGCCAGCGCAGAGCTGAGCAGGGCCACCAGCAAGGCGGCGGCAGGCACCGTCACCGCCAGCGCCCGCAGGTAGGCGCGCAGTGGGTCCACCACCCCCAGCACATCGCTGGCGATTTGGGCGGTCGCGGGCTGGCCGCGCAGAACGAGAGGAGCGACGAGCACCTGATGCCCGGCGCGCGGCGCGTACCCGGCGGGCAGCGTCAGCGGCAGGGCCGGAAACTCGTCGGTTACGGCCACCACCTGGCCTCCCTGAACCACGCGCGCGTCCACGTTGCGCGGCAAAGAGGTGATGACCAGCGGCGGCCTGGCTGTCAGTGGCCGGTGGTCGAGTTCCGCCGTCAGTCGCGGCATCAGCCCTTCGAGCCGCTGGGACTCGGAGGCCACCAGAAAGGAACGCAGCGCCAGAAACTGCACGGCCGCCACCACCAAAACGATGATGGCCGTTTGCAGCGCCACGCCCAGCGCCAGACGGGTGCGGATGGTCATGGCACCCGGTAGCCCAGACCGCGCGAACTCTGCACGGCCTCCGGCGCGAGCTTGCGCCGCAGGTAGCTCACGTAGACATCCACCACCCGCATGTCCCCGCTGAACTCCGGTCCCCAGACTTTCGTGAGCAGTTCCTCGCGGGTAAACCAGCGCTCCCTGGAAAGCGTAAGCGCTTCAAGCAAGGCGTACTCGCGCGCCGTCAGCCCGGTCAGTTCGCCTTGCCACCACACCTGACGCCCACTGGTGTCGAGGCGGCCCTGTCCTCCCGCGAATTCGATACGGGCGCTGCACATGGCCGCGCGGCGGCGCACCACAGCCCGCAAGACCGCCAGCAACTCGGGCAGCTCGAAGGGCTTGACGAGGTAAGCGTCGCCGCCGAGGTCCAGCCCTTCCACCCGGTCTGCGAGGTCGCTGCGCGCGGTCAGGAAGACGATAGGCACCTCCGCGCCCCCCGCCCGCAGCTCGCGCGCCAGCTCGAAGCCGCCCAGCCCCGGCAGCATCACGTCGAGCAGCAGCGCGTCGAAGGCCCCGGCCCGCGCCGCCGCCAGCCCCCGCACGCCGTCGGGCTCCCACGCCGCCTCGTGCCCCGCTTCTTCCAGCGCCCTCACCGTAGGCAGGGCAATGCGGGGGTCGTCTTCCACCAGCAGCAGCCGCACCGCCTTATCGTCCTCCGGAAAGTGGGTTCACGCTGGGCATCCCTCATCCTAGCGAGCAGGGGCCGGAGCACCGTAAGGACCGGCACGCACTCGGCCCGTTGAGCAGACCTTTAGGAGGGCATTTTTCTTGCACTCGCCTAACATGCGCTTCCTATCGTCGGACGCAGGTGCCGACCCGGCACGATGATAAGGAGAAAACATGCGTCATTCTGTGAAAACTGTTGTGGTCGTTTCCAGCCTGCTCCTCGGTACGGCCCTGGCCGGAGGCGCCGGCGCCCAGTCCGCGGGCAATGGCGTGCCGTCCACCAACGTCAATACGCCCGCCCCCAACACCGGGCAATCCACCGCGCAGAACACCAACACCGCTTCGCCGCTGCCCTACAACCGCGCGACCACGCTGCCGGCGGCGGGCACCGAAGACCTCAAAAAGAGCGTCCAGGCGCTGCAAAACACCTTGACCGAGCTGCAAGCCCTGCAACTCCAGACCAAGCAGGCGCACTGGAACGTGTCGGGCACACTGTGGTACACGCTGCACGAACTGCTGCAAGACCACTACGAGGGCATCAGCAAGTTTGCCGACGACGTGGCCGAGCGTCAACTGTCAGTCGGGGCGTCGAGCGACGGGCGGGCCATCACCATCGTGGCGGCGTCGCGCCTGCCGGAAATTCCGGGCGGCTTCCTCGACGACGCGCAGGTCATCCAGTTCTTCACCTACCAGTACGAAACGGTCGGCCAGCGCATCCACCAGCGCGTCGGCGACGTGGAAAAGGTGGACCCCACCACCGCCAACCTGCTTCAGGAAGTTGAGCACATCATCGAGAAGTACCAGTGGCAGATGCGCGCCTTCTTGCAGAACACGCCGACCGACCCCAACACCGGCTTCGACATCAACAACGGCAAGCCCGTGCCGCTGCGTGGCCGCTGAGCCGAGCATCACCGAGAAGGGTCGTTTGCTGAAGCTGTAAGCGACAGAAACTGAAAATGCGCCCGGTCAACAGTGCCGGGCGTGTTTTTGCTTTTGGAGGGACTGGTTGTGGCTGTATCTCTCATCAGGAGGTGAAGCCGCGCTCTTTGGAGCTTCGGCCTGACCTCTCGCGCCTAAAACCCTCACTCTACCGGCACCGGCAAGACGGCGCGGTTTCGTCCTCCATCTTTGGCCTGATAGAGCCGGCTATCCGCCATTGCGATGACCGCTTCCAGGCTGGGCGCCTCGGCGAAGGTGGCGCCCCCCGCGCTGATGGTCAGGGGCGGAAGATGGTCTACCCGCAGCGTGCGGATGGTGTGCAGCAGTTGCTCGGTGACCTGCTGGTGTTCGCGGGCGCTCTGGCACGGCAACACCATCACAAATTCTTCGCCGCCCCAGCGACCGATAAGTGCATGTTCTGAGGCGGCGGCCCGCAGCGTCACGCCGATCATTTGCAGCGCCTGGTCGCCGGTCAGGTGTCCGTAGGAGTCGTTGACGCCCTTGAAGTGGTCGACATCCACCATCAGCAGCAGGGTTTGCTCCGGCGACGAGGTGCGCCAGAGCGTCCCGAGTTTCTTTTCCAGCCCCCGGCGGCTGAGGGTGCCGGTCAGGGCGTCCCAAGCGAGCTGACCTTCGAGGTAGGCGCTGCGGACCTGTTCCTCGTTGACATAGTGGCTGTAGCGGGCGGCGAACGCGGCGGTGCCCAGGCCCACGGCGAGCAGCCCCAGCTCCGTCGGCACGCGGACATTTGCATTCACGGCGCTGGCGACGGTCAGGACATACAGCAGAGCCGAAAACGGCGCCGCGAGCCGGGTCGGCAAAATGGCAAACAGCACCATACCGAGAATCTGGACTTCGAGCAGCACGATGCTGCCGGTCCATGAATGTTCCAGCAGGTCCTGCACGATGTCGGCGGCGATGCGCCCACTCAGGGTCAGCACCGCCAGCCTGCAGACCAGCGACATGGGACTGGGCAGACGCCAGTTGACGATAAAAATAGCGATGACCAGCGCAATCCCGCCGCTTCCCACCAGCAGTTGAAACTCGTCGTGTTTGCGCCAGGACCGGATGAAGGCCAGCAGTTGAACGGCCAGTGCCCCCAGGGCCAGCACGGACACCAGCCAGCGCTGGCCCGAGTTGCCGCGCGTTTGGGAAGAGGGGGCTTGCGAAGTCACGAGCGGCAACGTAACCGACTGAGGGTCACAAGTTCTTGAAATCGGAGTCTCACTCAGGAACATTAAGGTCTCACGTCGCTTGATTCTGGCAACTGAATGTCAATGAGAGGAAGAAGCCGCTAGGCAAGCTCAAGTTGCTGCCCACGCTCCCGAGGTTGAAGTCAGCGTAACAGGCGACAAGAGCCACTGAAGGCGCTGCGGCACCTGGCCTAGCCGCGCCGCCCATTTGACTGATGCTCTGGCCTGGCTGCGCCCGCTAGGCTGCCTCAGGGCTAGGCCGAAGCCTGCCCGGGAGACCCCATCATGGCCGAACGGCAAGTCATCAAAGAACGCGCCCAGCTTTTTCCCCACCCCAATGCCGAGAGACTCGAACTCTGCAAGGTCGGAACCTTTCAACTGGTCGTCCGCAAAGGCGAATACCGGGACGGCGACCCCATCGTCATCGCCCCCGAGAAGGCCGTCTTGCCCCCGCAGCTGGCCGGGCTCTACACGAACGCGGACACCGGCGCGAGCTACCTGCACGGCGCCGAGAAAAACCGCGTGGGCTCGGTGCGCCTGCGTGGCGAGGTGTCGCAGGGCGTGATTCTGCCGCTTGACGGGCTCGAAGACGCCCCGTTCGGGGAAGACCTCGCCGAGCGCCTCGGCATCACCTTCTGGGAACCGCCCGTCCCGGTCAGCATGGCGGGCGAAGTCGAGCCGCGGCCCCCGGCGCAGCACTACAAGCACCACGATGTCGAGCAGTTCGGCATCTACGTCAGCGAATTTGCCAGCGGTGAAGAGGTGATGGTTACCGAGAAGCTTCACGGCACCCAGGGCGTCTACTTCCGCACGGCGGAGGGCCGCTGGCTGGTCACGTCCAAGGGCCTCTCGCGCGGCGGCCTGACCCTGCGGGAAGCGGCGAGCAACGTCTACTGGCAAGCGGCCCGCAACAGCAACCTCTTTGCTGAAGCCGACGCGGCGTTTTCCGGCGGCGAAGTGCAGATTTTCGGTGAAGTCGTTCCCGTTCAGAAGGGCTTTTCTTACGGTCAGCACAAACCCACGGTCTTCGTGTTCAAGGTGGTTTATGACGGCCTGCGCTTGCCCCGCCGCGACTGGCCGCAGTGGGTTCTCGACCACGCGGTCCCGGTGCTGTACGAAGGGCCGTTCGACGAGGCCACTGTCCGCAAGTTGCGCGGCGGCCTGGAGACCGTTTCCGGGAAGGGGCTGCACATCCGCGAAGGCGTCGTGGTCGCGCCTAAAGTCCCGCGCTTTGCCGCCGACGGCAGCGATCTGAGCGTCAAGCTCATCTCCGACGCCTACGCCAAAAAGGAAACGGGCGAGGAGTACTCGTGACCCTGCTCAACGTGGTGGACGTGGAAGCGACCTGCTGGGAAGGGGAGCCCCCGGCGGGTCAGCACAGCGAAATCATCGAAATCGGCATCGTGGTGCTGAATCTGGAAACGCTGGAACGAACGGGCAAGCGCAGCGTGATGGTCAGGCCGGAACACTCCGAGGTCAGCGCGTTCTGCACCCGGCTGACCGGCATCACGCCGGAGGAAGCCGCTTCTGGCGTCAGCTTTGGAGCAGTTCTGCGAATTACGCGTGCGTCGGAACAGCACCGCCACCCGCTCCATTCTCTGCTTCGCAGCTTTGCAAGTTCGTTCTGCTCCCTGTTTTGTCCTCGCTCTCTGCGAGCTGTACCAGTCCGCTCGCCAAAAAGCTGTGCCATCTTTTTGTCAAATGCTCTAGGGAAGCGTGCGACCTGCTGCGGGCCGAGTACCACACTGATTCCCGGCCCTGGGCGAGTTGGGGCGACTATGACCGCAGGCAAATTCAGCGGCAGGCGGTCGGCGGCGTTCGCTTTCCCTTCAGTGCGCGCCACACCAATGCCAAACGCGCTTACGCCGAGGCGTATTCCCTCAGGAAAGCGGGGATGGCGCAGGCCCTCGCCCACGCCGGGCTGCCACTCGAAGGAGCGCACCACCGCGGCGCCGACGACGCCTGGAACATCGCGGCTCTGGTCGCCCAGCTGGTGAGTGAGGGGCACTGGCCGCAGGACCCCACGTAGATAATCTGGGAAGACATGCACCCCGACTGAAATCCCTCTTCAGTTCAATCCAGGCGCCGTCTGAACGACGTGACCATTCACCACGTCCAGGGTGTAGACCGGCTCGCTCAGCAGGTCTTCGGCCAGCGAGAGCTGAAACGTGTCGGGCGAAGTCGGAACTCCGGCAGCTCCGTCGGTCAGGGTAATCCACAGGCCCGATTCGTCCGCCGCGCACAGCAGCGTGCGCCCATCTTCAGTCCCGAACTCCTGAAAGGTGAGTGGGGCGATCAGGGTGTGCCAACTCATCAGCCCGCAGAGGCCAGCCAGACTGTCGAGGTCGTCGCCGTCGAGTTCGTAGGCCCGGTACGTGATGCGGTGGGCGAGTTCGCTGAGGTCCATGCCGCTCAGTGTAGGGAAGGTGGAGGAAGGCCATTCTCTGGCAGCAGCTTGTCACAAACGTGAACGGCTGCTCAGGTGGGGGAGACCCGGCGCCCCTGGCCCGCCCAGGAGGATAAGGACGCCTGCGGCAGGCCCTTTCAAGCTGCCGCGCGGCCCCCAGGAGAAGCCTATGCGTCAGGAACACCAGCAGATCTGCGTCGACGACACCACGCTCTATATCGAGGGCAGCGGCCCGGAAACCATCCTCATGGTGCATGGCTGGCCGGACACGTACCGCCTGTGGGACGCCCAGGTTGAGGCGCTCAAGGGCCGCTACCGGTGCGTGCGGCTGACGTTGCCTGGCTTCGAGGAACCGAATGCCCGCAAGGTCTACACCCTCGACGAATTGACCGGTTTGCTGAGCCGCGTGGTCGAGCAGATTTCTCCCGACCGGCCCGTGATTCTGCTGCTGCATGACTGGGGGTGCATGTTCGGTTATCAGTTTGCCCGGCGCTTTCCGCAGCGGGTTTCCAAAATTATCGGTGTGGACGTGGGCGACCGCTTCGAGCAGACGCCCAAAGCCCTGGCTTTTACCATCGCTTACCAGTGGTGGCTGGCCCTCGCCTGGTGGATCGGTGGCGGCCTCGGAAACCTGATGACCCGGGTGCTGATGCGCCTGATGCACGTGCCGAAAAAGACGCGCGAAGTGACCGCCGGCATGAACTATCCCTACTTTCAGATGTGGTTCGGCGGCAAGGAAGCCTATTCGCGGCAGGCCAAGTCGTTTTCACCGAGCTGCCCGGTGCTGTTCGTCTACGGCGAGCGCAAACCCGTCATGTTTCATACCCCGCGCTGGGTTCAGAAGGTAGAGCGTCTGCCCGGCGGAAAAGTGGTGGGCCTGCCGACGGGGCACTGGGTCATGGTCCAACAACCGGACCGCTTGAACCGCGAAATCCTCGACTGGCTGGCGACGGTTTGAGTACGGCTGGCTCGTAAGCGGCTGAGAAAGCGCGTGACGGCCTACGCCCAGCTCACGGGCGCGGACCGTTTTCTCCTTCCTCTTTAGCCGCTCAGCTCCCCCTCCAAAGTGTCCCAGGTCAGCCGGTGCGCCTCGCCCACTTCCGGGAATTCCAGCAGCCGGAGCTGGTCGGCGAGGACTGCGCTGTTCACCTGCCGCTCTCTCCCGCTGATGCGTGCTCCGAGCTGACCGGGCGGCGTCCACAGCACGTGCAGCTCGGTCAGAGCGCCGTAGTCGTAGCCCAGCCCCAGCACCTGGGCGCGCTGGCTGCGGCGCAGGGTGGTCGCGTCCCAGACGGCGTGGCGCCCCCGGCGCAGGGCCTCGCGCAGTTGCTCGCGGGCGGCTTGCAATACCTGACCGTTCACCCGCTGGTCACTCGCGTTTTTGCCGAGCTTGGCCCGCAGCGCGTCCAGACTGATGAGGTCGGCGTCCGGGACGCTGTGGGCATACGTGCTTTTGCCGCTGCCCGAGGGACCGCACAGCACCGTTAGGCGCGGAAACCCGCTGCGGGCGGCCTCCTGCACTCGGGCCACCGCCTCGTGCGGCGTGTGAATCACCCCGGCCTCCCAATCCTGAATTCCCCGGCCCACCGCCAGCGCGAGCAACTCGGGCGGCGCGCCGGGCAGCAGGGCCGCAATCTCCGCGCGAAAGGCGGCGTAGGGGTCCGTGACGTTCCAGACGCCGAGGTCACGGGCAAGCAGTTCCAGATAGTCGGCGGTGTCCTCTCCCTTCCTGCCGTCGCCGCCGCGCACTTCGCGGCCCCGCGCGTCGGCTTTCGCCAGCCGCACGAGCAGGGGCAACGGCACCTGCCGCGCCAGGGCGAAGACGCCGCGCCCCAGTTCACTTTCGGCGGCGCGGTGCAGGCTGTGATGATGCGCCACCAGTTCCAGCACGGTCAAAATCAGCCTGGGAGCAAGGCCGGTGTCGAGCAGGCGGTACGCGAGATAGTCCCGCCCCCGCCGCGCGTGCTGGCGCGACCGCAAGCGTATTTGCCCGCTGCTCCCCTCGGGCTCCTCGCGGGTGGTCAGCGCCTTGCCGATGTCGTGCAGGGCGGCGGCCAGCAGCAGGGCCGCGCGGTCAAAGGGGTCGAGGCCTTCCGAGAGTTCGTGCGCCCGCGCCAGTACGAGCGCCGAGTGGGTCGCCACGTCGCCCTCGGCGTGCCACTCGGGGTCCTGCGGGGTGTGCGGCAACTCGCCCAGCAGCGGCAACACCGGGCGCAGTTCGGCGCTCAGCTCGTCGAAAGTGACGGGCTCAGGCCGCGTCAGGAGGTAGATGAGGGCAGACATAAGGACTCCAGCTCGCGACGAAACGCGCCGAGCGTCGGGTGCTGAGGATGATTGTCGAGGACGGCGAAAGTAACGTGCTCAAAAGCGCCCTGGGCTTCCCCTTCCAGCAGCTCGCGGAAGGTGCGTGCCACGCCCGCCGGGTCGTTGCGGAACACGCCGCAGCCCCACGCTCCCAGCACCAGATGCGTCTGCTCCATCCAGGCGGCGACGCCCAGAACCCGCCGGGCCCGTTCCCGCAGTGTCGGCAGCACCTGCGGCAGTTGCTCAGGACGGCTCTGGGCCACTGCTCCAGCGTTCGGGGCCGGCGCGGTGATAATGTTCACCGGCACCGGCGCGGGCAACAGTTGCCCCGCGTCATCCCGGAAAATGGGGACCTGCGGGCTGTAAATGAGGTGGTCGGTATAGAGCGCCGAGTGGGACTGGCGGTTGACCGCGTAGTAAGGCTCGGCCTGGGGTGAGGTCAGACTGAAATAGAGCCCACTGCCACGGCACAGGTCTTCTTCCTGGGCCTGCGCGCCGCCCAGAAAACCGCCACCGGGGTTTTTGGCCGAGGCGAAGTTGAGCGCTGCGAGTGCTGACGCCTTTTCACGCAGGCGACGCGCCGCCGCAAACGTCGTCTCAGACGTGACCTCACAGGTCGTCTGAAAGCTGCCCCGGCGACGGCGTAAGGCTTCTCGTAGGTCTTCTCCCTGCTCCGGCGTGAACAGCCGCGTGCCTTGCCGCATTGCCGCGAGACCCGGCAACCTCACCGGACCCGACCCGGTGACGGACTGGCCCGTGCGGAGGATGTTCAGCGTGTCCTGGGCCTGTTCGGTACGGTTTTTGCGGTTCATGACTGCTCCTGGCGCTTCAGACCGTTCGGCTCCACCGGCTGACTCAGCCAGTGCTGATCGGTCTGCACGTGCCCGCGCCGCACCCACTTGGCGACCTTGCGCCCGAAGTCGGCGTAGGGAATGGCGGCGGTCACGCGCACCACGTAGCCTTCCATCCGTTCCGGGTCGGGGTCCAGGGCCTGAAGGGCGGCCTCGTCCCAGGGGCCGCGGTACAGCTCGCGCGGGGTGGGCAAAGAGAGCCGCTCGGCCCATCCGCGCACCTCGTCCCAGGGCCGCGAGACGTTAAGGTCGTCCCAGACGCTGAAGAGGTAAAAATAGCCGTCCAGATCGTCGTATTTCAAACTATGGACGGCGTAGACGTTCTCGCCGCAAAATCGCCAGCCGAGCGGGATGTCGTGGGCGACGCGGCCCCGCTCGGCCTTGACCCAGGTCCGTGAGGGGTGCGGGCGCATGTCGAGGCTGCGGGCGTGCAGGTCATCACGGTAGAGGCTGGTGTTTTCGCCGTCGAGCTTCTCGGTCACGACGACCTCCTTGCCGATAAATCCGCTCAGCGACGTGATGCGGCGGTCATCGTTCTGGAGGCCCGGCGACCAGGGCAGGTGGGGGATGGAAGGGTATTTGACTCGCATACAGGATCACTGCTGCGTAGAGTAGAGAAAACCTGAGGGTGACGGCATCGGCCTGACGGTCAGGTGGGGTAAGCGCTGTGGCTTAGCTGTCCGGTCGCCGACTTGTGCGGTCCCCACGAAAGAAAAGCGAGCGGCAAGGACACGTCCCCATCCACCCGCTTTTCTAAGCTGTATCGGTTCTTCTTAGCCTGACTAGCCTTCGTTGGGCGGCGTCTCAATCGGCAGAACGTCATCACCAACCTGCGTGGTGCCCGAGCAGCAACTGCCGCCTGACGCCGGCGCCCCGTCCTGCACGCTGTGGGCGTTGCGGTCACGCGGCAGGTTCATGGCCGGGTTCTGGCTGAAAAAGCCGTTGGGCTTGAGCATGAATCCGGCGTATTCCACCGGCATGATCGGGAAGTCTTCGGGCTTGCAGACGTGGGTGTGGCCGAAGGTGTGCCAGACGATGAGATCTTCGTTCTGGATGTTGCGGTTTTGCTGCACGTACTTGGGCAGGCCGTCCCCGCCGGCATGCTGGTTGGGGTAGTCGCCCGAGGCGTACTTCTCGTTTTCATGGCACGGCGTCACCCAGATGTGCTTGGTGGCGAAGCCGCCGCGGTGCCGGACGGTCGAGCCTTCGCGCGCGAGCATCAGCGGGCTGGGGTTGATGATCAGTTTGTAGCCCGTGGGATTGCCCACCGAGTTCTTGACGTTGGGATTGATGATTTTCCAGTAGCGCCCGGTCTTGCCGTCCGCCTCGCGGCAGGCGTCGAGTTCGCGGGTCAGGGTGCGGCTAGTCGTATGAAAGACGTTGCCGTAGGGGTTGGTGTCGCTCCAGGGCGCCGGCTGAAACTCGTGTTCAGTGACCGAGTTCTGAACGCCGTCGACCATCATATCGAGCCGGGCATTGAAAAAATGCTGGTGGGTCGGGCCGCCCAGCCCCTCGTCGACCATGCCGCCGTAGGGGTAAGGCTGACCCGGTTCGATGGCCGCGGTCTGGATGATGCCGGTCAGCTTGGCTTCCAGCTGAATCGTGCCGTCCTGGTAGAGGTACCAGTAAAAGCCGTAATCGTAATTGCCCAATAGTCTGTGCAGTTTTGGAGTTCAGCTACCCAAGCTGCGATAAACACGGCGTTTTTTGCCCCTCCCCCTTGCGGGGGAGGTTGGGAGAGGGGAGCGCAGGCAGCGTCCTAAACAGCAAAATCTTGATCGCCTTCTCTAACGACCACAAAACTGCACGAACCATTGAATTGCCGACGGTGGCGAAAAACGAGATGACCAGCCGGCGCGAGCGGCGCATCTCGTGCATGCCGACCCGGAACTCGTTGTGCTTCCAGAGGGTGCCGTAGTCCTCCTCGTGCATGCACACGGCGTTTTTCATGATGAACGGCTGCCCGAAATCGTCAGCGGCAGGAATGTCGAAGTAGCGAATCAGGCCCAGGCAATCGCAGCCGAGTTCCAGTTGATTGGCGACTTTGCCCAGGCCGTATTCGCCCGCGTCGAAGGCACTTTTCCAGCTCAGTAGGTGACAACTTCACTTTCAGCCGCTCCTGGCGGGCAAAAAGCCTGGATGAACACCTCCAGGATCGCCATGAACTGTTGGGGTTTCCACCGGAGGGCATCCACGAGATGCTGAGCACCGTGCCGCACCAGACTGACCGCTCTCCGACCATGCTTCAGAACGGGGATGGGCCAGGTCTGGCTCAGCCAGACCCCCAGGCGCAAACAGAACATCCAAGCCAATGTCACCAGTCCGAAGAGTCGCTGTAGACGGCTCCTTTCCGTCATTCCGGTTCGCTCTAAGTCAAAGCCTCGCTTTTTGAAACTGCTGAAGGTGCACTCAATCGACCAGCGCTGTTTGTAGAGCCTCCAGGTCTTCCGAGCACTGAAATCTGTGGCGATGATGACGAGGTCACCTGTGGGTGACCTCGTTGCGACCACCCGCATCAACTCCCCGAACACGAACACCTTTTCGCCAATCTCGTGAAAATGACCGTGCTGGACGTGCTCAAACCACTCTTTCCCATTCATGTCGTCTAGCATGTCGGTCTGTCGGATACGAATTGCCCTCTTGATGCCCTGACGACGAAGAAAGCGGAACCATTCCGCGCCGATGAACTCCCGATCGGCCACCAGACCCAGCCAGCGTTTCGCTGGCCAGGCCCGAAGGAGCTTCAACACCAGCCACATTCGAGCGTAGGTGTGACTGTTCCCAGACTGGTCGAGAGGCACCCAGATGAGCGGCAGGGTGAAGCCGTGAACCACGGCTCCAAGCACCAGAAAGTTGATGGGCGTTTCCCCGTGCTCCCAATTGGTGCGGTCCAGACTTAGCAAAACCTTCCCCGGTGGAAGATGGACGACAAGCAGAGCGATGAAAAAGCCCCTGTCCAGCTGCTCATCCCGGAAGGTGCGGTCTGCTCGTCTCTTCTTGCCCTGCGGGGTACTCATCCCCGGCATATGGGCACTCAGGTCGTGATGATTGACGCTCCTCGCGGCAATCATCGCCAGGAGGACGTCAATGAGGCGCTGGAGTGTATCGATGCGGAGGTGACTGGCATGCGTTTTGAAGTGCCCGGTGAGTGCGGTAGCCTGCTGGGCAGCTCCCCTCTGTTGATTTCACACTCTCAGGAAACCGCGAACAGTCGGCCCCATCAAGCTTGATGGCGCCGACTGTTGGTTTTTGCCGTCTGGGACAACGTCGAACCGAAGTTGTCACCTACTGAGCTGATGGCCATCCTACAGTACGTTCTCAGCGCGGTCCCGCTGCGCAAGACGCAGCGGAATTTCCTGACCGTGCTGCTCAGCGTTTTTCTCGCTGTTCCTGGACGGCTGAACGCCCTGAATCTCTCCCGGTATGCAGCCTGCTCGGAGAGTACGATTCGTCGTTGGCTGCACCGAAGTGACGATGGGGCCATTCCGTGGGGCGCGTTACACCAGGCGACTGTCAGTACAGCAATCGAGAGTGGGCTGATCAGCCCACTGTGCGTTCTGGCCATCGACGCCTCTTTTCACCGCAAAGCCGGTCAGCACACCGCACACCTCGGCTCGTTCTGGAATGGCTGTGCCGCGCGGACCGAACGCGGAATCGAGCAATCCTGTTGTGCCCTCATTGATGTCCAGCACCGGCAGGCCTTGACGGTCGATGTCCGTCAGACCCTGACCGGGTCTGAGGCTCCAACTCGTCTGGAACAGACCGCCGATCAGCTGGATGACGTGCTGCTCGATCTCCGGACTGTTCAACAGCTTGATCTGGCTGCTGTCGTTGCCGACGGGAATTACGCGAAGGAACCCATCGTGGAGACCGTGACGGGTCACGGTCTCCCGTTTATCTCCAGATTGCCTCGCAACGCCAACCTCAACGACCTCTACACCGGTGAGCATCCCAGACGACGGGGGCGAAAGAAGAAGTTCGACGGTAAGGTGGACTTCAGTGACCTGCAGCGCTTCGACCTCGTCTCTGCAAGGCCGACTGAGCGGGTGTGGACGCAGGTGGTCTGGAGCGTGCAGTGGGCGCGGGAAGTGCGCGCAGTCGTCATTCAGCAGATTGGTAAAAAGGGTCAGGTCACCGGCTACGCGGTGCTGTTCAGCACCGCTGTGACCATGCCGGCTCATGAGGTCATGGCGCTGTATCGAAGCCGCTTTGAGATCGAACTGATCTTCCGGGATGCCAAACAGTTCCTGGGGGGCCAGGATGTGCAACTGCGGTCACAGCAGGGCATCGAGGCGCATTGGAACGTGGTGCTGCTGACCCTGAATCTTTGCCGACTGGAGGCCCTGCGAGCGGCAGGTGGCGGGCAGGATCTGGTGTTCAGTCTCGAAGACATGAAACGCAGGGCGTATAACGCCCTGCTGGCCCAGGTCATTTTATCCAATCTGGACCTCTCGGCTCGCTTTGAAGAATGAGCGAATTCGCCGTTCAGTCCGCTGGATTTCGGACTTAAAGCCGCCTAAAATTGCACGAACCATTGTTTAAGAGGATGACATAACGGTCTGATCAGTTTTGCCGTGATAATTCAAGTTATACCGCTGCTACTTCCAACTGAGCTATCCTCGAATCGGTATGAAAACTCTTGAGGCTGTATCTCAGCCGCTGGGCCATCTTGCAACGCCGCAACCGGCCCCCTCCACCTCTCTGGAGCTGATGGCTTACCGCCTCGACATCCAAGCCAGAGCCCAGGCCTGGGCGGACATGGACGAGCCTGTACTTCGGAGGCGGGCGACCGAGGCCGCCCGTGATATGGACGTCGAAGCGTTGTGGTCACTCACCGAAGCCAACCTGCTCCTCAATGGTCTCAGTGGCGCCAAGGTCAGCCACCACACCATTCGCGCCTACCGCAAAGGCCTGGACGTTTTCCTCGGCTACGCCCAGCAGGTCGGGCTGCAACTGCTGCGGCCCCGCCCCAATCACGGCGTCGCCTACGCTCGCTGGCTTGAAGCTCAGGGCTACAACACCTCCACTGTCCGGGTCAGGCTCGCCGCCGCCCGCAAACTGTTTGCCGCCCTGCGCTGGGCAGGCGCCACCGACGCCACACCGTTCGCGGATGTTCGTCCTGCACCTGATCCTGTCCCACGCACGGAGAAACGCAAACCCTATTCGGAGACCGAAGTGGAAGAACTCGTCCGCGCCGGCGACCTTGAAGAGAAGGTCATTCTCCTCCTTGGTGCCCACGCTGGCCTGCGCGTCAGCGAAATTGCGGGGCTGCAAAGGGTGGATGTCCACTTAGACGGCGAGCACCCTTACCTGATGGTCACCGGGAAACACCAGAAAAGACAGGGCGTGCCGCTGAGCCGCACGCTGGCCAAGGCGCTTTCCCTCTGGCTGAGCGCCACACCGGACCTCGGTCCACGCGTCCTCAGCGCAGGCAGCGTCGATTACGTCCAAGGGCGGGTCAAGGCCGTGTGCGAACGCACCGGCGTTCCCTACTCTCGCCGGCAGGTCCACGGGCTCAGACACTCCGCAGGCACACGGATCTACAGTGACACTTCCGACCTGCTGGCCGTTCGGGACCACCTCCGTCACGCCGACATCACCAGCAGCGAGATTTACGTCGAATACGCACGGAAGACCAAGGCGCCCGCGGTCAAGTCCTGGTAACGGGTTGAAGGGCCGTTTCCCTGCTTGCAGCAGGGTAGAAGACAAGCAGAATATGCTAGGCCCTACGTTGAAGGAGCCCCCAATGGCTCAAAATAGACCATATCTGTCACTCTTGACCGGCGTAAGTGCCACCTGTAGTATCCACATGTTGCTTTCAGGTTGAAAGCCTCCCGAGGAACAGAGGGAAGTCCGGTCATCCCCAGCTTTTTGGGTTCAGTCCGGCACAGTCGCGCTACGGTTACAGTCCGAACGCTCGCCTCGTGGAGAACGCCTTCGGTGCTTCGCCCCCGCGCTAGGGGCGTCAGGTGGGAAGACATGTTGAACTGAATTTGTTCCAGCCGTGCCCAGCTGTGGGCACGCTGTTTTGCTGTTCCTTTCTGACGACGGCCTTTTGCTGACCGTTGTGGCCTTTCTCTTTTGCAGGAGCATGCCCATGCCCGATCAAGACCTCCCGGCTCCCCCTGAGAACGCGGTGGTGAATGGTCCAGATCACGCGCCTCAGGGTCCACAGGGCGCTGCCCCGTCACGTCCCCGCGCAACTGAAACCCGTATCACCCACATCGTCTTTCCTGGCACCACCAACCATCACGGCACGCTGTTCGGTGGCGAAGCCCTGAGCATGATGGACTCGGCGGCTTTTATTGCTGCCACACGCTACTGCCGCCGCAAGGTGGTTACGCGTCACCTCGACGCCATGGAGTTTTCCCGCCCCATTCCGCAAGGCTCACTGGTCGAACTCATTGCGCGCGTGGTGAAGACAGGCCGCAGCTCCATGACCGTGCTGGTCGAACTGTTTACCGAGGACATGTACAGCGAGAAGCGGGAGCTCGGCTGCTCGGGGACGTTCGTGCTGGTGGCTCTAGGAGCCGACGGGCAACCCACGCCGGTGCCTGCGCTCGAGGCGGGGCCGACATGACCGCTGAACCCTCCGTCCTTTTGCCGACAGACGTCGCCCGGACTCAGAGCAGCGATGTATGCAGCGCGGGCTGGGCGCGGTGACCGATAACATGCGCGATTTCGACGCCGAGGTTCACAGCAGCATGGGGCATGGCGACACCCTGCAAGGCTGACGGTGCTGCGCCTCGTCTACGACTCACTGACGGGCAATGTCCGGCACTTTGCCGAGACGCTGGCCGCTGAGCTGCATGTCTCCCCGATGAGGGTGCAGGACCCGGCCCCGACCGACGCCTACCTGCTGCTGACCTACACCTTCGGCAGTGGGGAGGTTCCGGCCAGTACCCGCCGCCTGCTGACCACCCACGGGCACCTGCTGCGCGGCGTGGTCGCCAGCGGCTCGTATCACTGGGGCCACAACTTTGCCCGCGCCGCCGACGTGATTGCCGCCGAGTACCGCGTGCCCGTCGTGGCCAAGCTGAACAAGGGCGGAACGGCGGCAGACCGCGCCGCCGTACGGCGCTGGCTGCTGCACTACGCCGAATCAGCCCCGCCTTTCCCGACCTCGTGCACTGGAGAACCCACCCCATGGAACGCTGGATAGAACTGAACAACAAAGTCTTGGCCGGGAATGTCGTGGACACCCAGCACGACACGGACGCCCTGCAAGCCTATTTTCAGGAAAAAGTCAACCCGAACACCGTCTTTTTCCACGATCTACGCGAGAAAATCCGTTACCTGACCGAGCATGGTCTGTGGGACGCCCGCCTTTTTGAGCGCTACAGCTCTGAGGACGTCCGGCAGGTGTTTGAAAAGGCGTACGGTTACAAGTTCCGCTTCAAGGCGTTTATGGGCGCCTACAAGTTCTATTCCGAGTACGCCGGCATGACGCCCGACCGCTCGCGCTGGCTGGAACGCTACGAAGACCGCCTCAGCATTACAGCGCTCGCCCGCTCGGAACGCGTGGACGAGGCGCTGGAACTTGTTCACCACCTCGTCAACCAGACCTTTACGCCCGCCACGCCCACCCTAATGAACTCGGGCAAGGCGAACACGGGCCGGCTGGTGAGTTGCTTTCTGCTTCAGGACTGCACCGACAACCTGGATTCCATTACCAAGACGCTGTCCTTTGTGGCCGAACTGAGCAAGGGGGGCGGCGGCATCGGCGTGGAAGCCAGCAATCTGCGGGCACGGGGCGAAAGCCTGCGCGGGATTCAGAACGTCACGAAAGGCGTGCTGGGCGTGGCAAAGATGCTGGACAACATGCTGCGCTACGCTGACCAAGCGGGGCAGCGCCCGGGAGCCGGGGCGGTGTACCTCAGTGTGATGCACGCTGACTTCAGTGACCTGCTGAACGCCAAGAAAATTGCCACCGATGAGGACGCCCGGCTCAAGACCCTGAGTATCGGCGCAACGATTCCTGACATCTTTATGGAAAAAGTGCGCTGCGGCGAGGATATTTATCAGTTCTACCCGCACTCCTTTTTTCAGGAAACGGGCCGCGAGTTCACCTCTATTGACTGGACGAAGGAATATCAGGCGCTGGCAGATAACCCCAACATCCGCAAAAAGCGCGTGTCGGCGCGGCGGCTTCTGGAAGATATTGCCGTCACGCAGGGCGAAAGCGGCTACCCCTACCTGCTGTTTGAGGGCAATGCCAACCGCGCCAACCCGATTCCGAATGTGGGGACGATCAAGATGAGTAACCTTTGCTCGGAAATTTTGCAGCCCACCACGCCGAGCTATTTTCACCCTTACGGCCAAGAGCACCGGGACAGAATCGGCCTGGACGTGTCGTGCAACCTCGCCTCGCTCGTCATCGAGCAGACCATGCACGGCGGCGACCTCGGGCGGGTGGTCGGCGCGGCGATCCGGATGCTGGACAACGTGGCGCGCTCCACCAGCGTCCATGAGGTGCCGGCGGTCAAGCGCGCCAACGACGAGATGCGCTCGATTGGCCTGGGCGCGATGGGCCTGCACTCCTTTCTGGCGGGCAAGGAACTGATCTACGGCTCGCCCGAGGCGCTCGAATTCGTGGACGTGTTTTTCGCTGCCGTGCATTACCACGCCCGCAAAGCGAGTATGGAAATTGCCCGCGACACCGGCTTCGTGTTCAGCGGCTTTGAAGGCAGCCGCTATCAGTCGGGGGAACACTTTGCGCAGTATCTGGAACGCGACTTTGCGCCGAGGAGGCCCGAAGTCGCCGCACTGTTTGAAGGGCACACCCTGCCCACCCGCGCCGATTGGGAACAACTTGTGGAGGACATCAAAACGCATGGCCTCGCCCACTCTTTCGTGATGGCGATTGCGCCCACCGGCTCCATTTCCTACGTCTCGCACGCCAGCGCCAGCATCATGCCTATTACTGAGAAGGTGGAAACCCGCACCAGCAACAAGGCGCGGACCATCTACCCCATGCCGCACCTGTCGGAAGACACCGAGTGGTACTACGAGGAAGCCTACGACATGGACCAGCGCCGCGTGCTCGACACCGTGGCCGCCGCACAAAAGCATGTGGACCAAGGCATCAGCTGCACGCTGTTCCTGCCGGCCTCGGCCACCACACGCACGCTGCAGAGCTACTACCTGTACGCCTACCGCCTCGGCATCAAGACGCTGTACTACACGCGCTTACGCAAGACGAACGTGCAGGACTGCCTGAGTTGCGTGGTGTGAATATCCAGCCTGATCGAGTGTTCGGTTCGCCCCAGCCAATCAACAACGAGGTGCCCATGACCCCCTTTTCCGCCGCCAACTGGTCCGAACCCGAAGACAATTTTTCGGCCACCTTTTACGCCAAATACACCTCGCAGCTGTGGTTCCCCGAGGAAATTCCGCTGACGAACGACGCGCTGGCCTGGAAGACGCTGAGTGACGAGGAACGCTGGACGTACATCCACGCCTCAGCGGGGCTGAACGCACTGGACACCCTGCAAGGTGAGGTGGGGATGCCCCGGCTGCGTGACCTCGTGGACGGGCACATTCGCAAGGCGACCCTGCAGTTTCAGGGCATGATGGAAGACATTCATGCCCGCAGCTACAGCCTGATGAACAAGACCTTCCTGACAGCGAGCGAGGAGCGCGAGGTCTTCGAGTGGGTCAGGACGCAGCCACAACTCCAGCACAAGATTGCCGTCATTCAGGGCGTCTACCGTGACCCCGACGTGTCCGACCTCGGAGTATGGAAAAAACTGGTGGTGTCGTGCATGTTGGAAACGGCGCTGTTCTACTCAGGGTTTTTTTACCCGCTCTACCTCGCCGGGCAGGGGCAGATGGTGTCGGCAGGCGAGATTTTCAATCTCATTATTCTGGACGAGGCGCTGCACGGCGTGTACGTCGCGCTGCTGGCACAGGAGAAATTTGCCACCATGAACGCGGCAGAGCAGGCCGACGCTCAAGCGTGGTTTGATGACACCTTGCAGGCGCTTTACAGCAACGAACTCGCCTACACTGAGCAGCTTTATGCCAACGTGGGTCTGACAGGAGAAGTCAAGAAATTTATTCGCTTCAACTTCAACGTGCTGGCCGACAATCTGGCGCTGCCCCGCCCCTTCGGCGACGAGGACATCAACCCCATCGTGCAAAACGGCATTCAGGCGCGGGGGACCACCCACGATTTCTTCTCGGCCAAGGGGAGCAGCTACAGCAAGATGACGGTGGAGCCGCTGACCGACGCCGATATTGAGACGCTCTGGCATGAGCCCGCGCAGGTGACCGTCCATGAGTGATCGCCCTTTCCTGCTGCTCACGCAGGGCGCCTGCCCCGGCTGCGAGCGGCTGAAAAAGATGCTCGCCGGGCCGCTCAGGGGGCAATTTGACAGTCACATTGAAGTCATTCACCGCCAGAGTGCCCAGGAGCGCTTTGACGCCCTGAGTGCCCACTTCGGTGTGCGGAGCGTCCCCGCGCTCATTCGGGTTTCGGACGGAACCAGGGCGCATGATCCGGGGAGCCTCGGGGCAGTGAGGGCCTTTTTGCAAGGCTGACCCCGCGATGACGGCCGGCGCACAGCGGGCTGACAAGCGGCCCACACAGTGCAAAGCCGTGAAACCCACATTCCTCGGTTGGTCAGTGACCCTCACCCTTTCCCTTTGCTCGGCCTCAGCGCTGGGCGGCGGCGCGGCGCCTGTGACTGCTGCCCCTGTGTCTGCGGCGCCCAGCACTGCGGCTCCTACTGCGTCCGTTCCTCGACCCACCCTGGTCGGCTACGCGGAGCTGAAAGCCGACACCTTTGCTCAGGGACCGGCGAGCGGGGCCTGGAACGGCGGCCTGCGTGGGGAAGCGCGGTTTCAGGGCCAGCCGGTGCAGGGGTTTTCCGGCGTGCAGCGTGACCCCCAGGGTCAGGGGTTCATTTTCCTGAGCGACAACGGCTTCGGAGCGAAAAACAACTCTGCAGATTACCTGTTGCGGCTCTATCGGGTGAGCCTGACCCCCGGTACCCCGGCGGCGCGGACAGGCAGCGTCAAGGTGGGCAGCTTTATTGGGCTCCGTGACCCTGACAAGAAGGTGCCCTGGCAAATCGTGAACGAGGCGAGCGGCGAGCGATTGCTGACCGGGGCCGACTTTGACGTGGAGGGCTTTGCGTTCGCTCCTGACGGCACCCTGTGGATTGGTGACGAATTCGGGCCATTCTTGCTGCATTTCTCGGCGGACGGGCGGCTGCTCGAAGCCCCCATAGCCACGCCCAACCTTCCTGGCTTGCCCACCCTGCGTGGGCAGGCGCCCATCGTCATCGGCCACCGGGGCAGTTCAGGCACCCGGCCCGAACACACGCTGGAGTCCTACCGGACGGCCATCGAGGCGGGGGCCGACTTTATCGAGCCCGACCTGGTGGTCACCAAAGATGGCGTGCTCGTCGCCCGGCACGAGCCGGTCATCGCTGCCGTGGACGAGACGGGCAAGGTACTAGAAGCCACCACCGATGTGGCGACGCGGCCCGAATTCAGGGACCGGCTGACCACCAAGACGCTCGACGGCGTGAAGGTGCACGGCTATTTCGTGGAAGACTTTACCCTCGCCGAGCTGCGGACGCTGCGGGCAGTGGAGCGGCTTCCACAGCTGCGCGGCAAAGCCTACGACGGCCAGTTCACGGTGCCCACGCTGGAAGAAATCATCGCACTCGTTCGTGATGTAGAGGCCAAAACCGGGCGCAAGGTGGGCATCTATCCAGAAACGAAGCACCCTACCTACATGGCCGAAGTGGCAAAGGTCAACACCTCGCAACTTTTGATTGACACCCTCAAGCGGCTGAATTTCACCGACCCTGCCCGCGTCTTTATCCAGTCGTTTGAGGTGGGCAACCTCAAAGACCTCAACACCAGAATCATGCCGGCGGCGGGCGTCAAGTTGCCCCTGGTGCAGCTGATTTCCAGCCCCGACGAGGCGCCTTACGACTGGGCAGCGGCGGGGGACGGGCGCAAGTACGACGCGCTGACGAACGACGCGTCGCTGCGCGAGATCGCCACCTACGCCAATGGCGTGGGAGCGTACAAGCGCTGGATTATTGACGGCGAGGGTCACACCACCGATTTCGTGACGCGCGCACACACCGCCGGGCTCCTCGTACATTCCTGGACTTTCCGCAACGAGCCGACCTACCTGCTGCCGACGTACAAGAACGACCCCGAAGCCGAGATGCGCCAAGCCCTGCGAGCGGGCGTGGACGGCCTGTTTACCGATTTCCCGGCCACCGGCGCCAAAGTGGTTGGGCAATACACGGCCCCCGAGGTGCGCAGCCCACAGCACCCGGCGTTTGCCCAGGGCCTGAGCAGCGCGGCAGCGAATCTGCCCGCGAGCGGCGGCTTTGAGGGCTTTGCCATCGCGCCCGGCGGCAAACTTGCCTACGGCCTGCTGGAAAAGACGGTGGCGGGCGACCCGGCGGGGCAACTGCGCCTGATGCGCTACGACCTCGGCACGCGGCACTGGGCGCTGGCGGGCCGCTACGTGCTGGAACAGGGTGGCGAGGCGATTGGCGACCTGACGCCCGTGAACGACTCGCAGATGCTGGTGATCGAGCGCGACAACGGTCAGGGGGAAACGGCCAAGTTCAAGCGGCTGTATCTGATTGACCTCGCGGCCAAAAATGCCGACGGCACCCTGCGTAAGACCCTGGTGGCCGACCTGATGGCGCTCGCCGATCCGCGTGGCCTGGCACCAAGCACCCGGGGCGGCGTCTTTTCCTTCCCCTACTTCACCATCGAAAACGTGCTGGTGCTCGGCCCCGACACCCTGCTCGTCGCCAACGACAACAATTACCCGGCAACCGGTGGGCGCGGCGCAGACGTCAAAGACCAAACCGAGTTCCTATGGATCAAGCTTCCCACGGCGCTCAAGCTGGCGCCCGCTTATCACTGAGGCGGTTGGAACAGCTGGCTGAGCCGTGCTTGTCAGTGACAACCTGCCCTCACCCATACGCATGTCGGTACTCGATACGAGGCACCTGTGCCTGACTCAATTCTCTATCTGGAAGATGTTGTGCTGACAGGCGTGCCCCAAGTCATAAGAGAAGAGCAATGCCTGGGAGGGGCGTCTAGGATGACCGCAGTTTCCCTTCGGTATCCTCTGGGCATGATCTCCTTGCGCTGGCGGTCAAACGACCCACGACTGGTGTTGCTGGTCATGGGTGGCCTGTTCGCGCTGGGCGGTGGTGTGATGCTCATGGTCCACGTGCAGGAACGCACCCGTTTGAGCACCGCGCAGCGAACCTGGCAGCAAACCCAGGCCCTCATCACTCGGTCCCAGGTCCGCAGTGTCAGCGACCGCCACGGCGTGATGTATCAACCGGACGTCACCTACGTCTACCAGAGCGGGGGCCGGAACTATCAGGGAATCGCCCTGGATCCGCTGAGCGACAACAACTACCGCACCTCAAGCTTCAACGCCGTGCAGCGCAGCCTGCAGCCATATCAGGAGGGCACAACGGTTCCGCTGTACTTCGATCCACAGAATCCGGGCCAGAGTGCTCTGAGCCTGACGAGGAGCACTCCCCCACTCTCCCTCTGGCTTGGCGTGACCTTCTTCCTGCTTGGCCTGAGTGGCCTCCTGATCGGTGCACGGTGGAGAACAAAGAGACGCCAGATCGTTACCAAGCCAGGACACCAAGACGCAAAGGGCTCTCCCGGCCCGCGGGATTGAGTCAGTTTTGTGTCGGTGGAGTTAAGGCTCACCACCGGAGGCAAACCCGTGACAATCAGGAGAACCCACACCACCGAATTCAAACGTCAAGTTACCGAACTGGCCCTGTTTGAAGGGAGCTCCTCCCAACCGCGAAGTGAGGCGTTTCACGAGCTATGCAGTAGAAATGCACCAATGTCAGGCAGTGTCGGCACTTTTTGAGGCCGCTAGCGGGCCTGGGGAGCGGGAAAAGAGATAGAAATCTACTGTCCTGACCTATAGATAACGTGTAAAGTCGGTAGCGAAGTGGGTAGACTCCAGGCATGCCTCAAGTGTGGCAACCTAATCGGCTTACCCGGCAACAACTCGAAGAACGTCGTCTCGCGGCGCAGCCCCTCCTGAATAATCCCGAGTGGACGACCGCTTCCATTGCTGAGCATTTTGGCGTCAAACCCAGTACTGTGCGCGTTTGGCGAGTTCGCCTCAGCGAAAGAGGGTCGCTTGAAGCGACCCTCTCTTCCGGACGCCCAGCTTGGCTCAATGATGCCCAGGTCGCAGAAATTATTGAGCTTCTCCAACAGGGTCCAGACCCAGAACGTTTTCCCGATGGTCGCTGGACGACAGAGCGCGTCCGTGACGTGATCGGTCTCAAATTCGATGTGTGGTACGACCATGACTGGATCGGCAAGTTACTTCGTCGCTGGGGCTTCTCCTGGCAGAAAGCAGAGAAACACGCGATCGAGCAGAATCCGGAGAAGATCGATGCCTGGCTGGAAGAAGAACTTCCAGCCCTGGAAAAAAAAGGTCGAAGCTGGCGAAACGATCGTCTGGGCAGATGAAGTCGGTTTCAGCATGAAACCGATCTTGGGAAGCACCTGGGCTCGAACAGGACAGACCCCAGTGATCTTCGCCAAAACCGAGTGGAGGAAGCTGTCAACGATTGGCGGCATCACTTCAGCAGGACAGTTCTTTCAGCAGACCCATGAAGGCTCCATCAAAGCCGATGACGTCGTCGCTTATTTGGCCCACCTCCTGCGGCATATTGCTGGATCAGTCACCGTGGTATTCGACAACGCCCGAATTCACCGCGCCAAGGTCGTCCAAGAGTTCCTGAAAGTGAACCCGCGGCTCAGCATCGTTTATTTGCCACCGTATACACCTGAGTTCAATCCCATTGAGCAGGTCTGGGCCTATGTCAAACGACATCTGCTGGCGAATTGCTGTCCAGCGAGTGTGCAGGAACTCAAAGTTTTCCTTCGTTCTGCTTGGCGGAAGGTGCGTTATCGCCGCTTACCAGCAAAACTCCTCGGCATCACCGAGGAGTTTCTGACTTAACACGTTATCTATAAAGTTGCAATGCTACGTCGAGGTTCGGAACTTCCCACTTCAGAACCTCGTGCTCAGAAGCTGCTTCTGGGTGGGCGAATTCGCTACTTTGCGTTTCGTACAATGGTTCGTGCAGTTTTGAGCCCAAAAGGAAAGACCCATTGAAAATGGAGCTGTGAAATCACCGCTTCCAATGGGTCTGATGGCCATCCTACAGTACGTTCTCAGCGCGGTCCCGCTGCGCAAGACGCAGCGGAATTTCCTGACCGTGCTGCTCAGCGTTTTTCTCGCTGTTCCTGGACGGCTGAACGCCCTGAATCTCTCCCGGTATGCAGCCTGCTCGGAGAGTACGATTCGTCGTTGGCTGCACCGAAGTGACGATGGGGCCATTCCGTGGGGCGCGTTACACCAGGCGACTGTCAGTACAGCAATCGAGAGTGGGCTGATCAGCCCACTGTGCGTTCTGGCCATCGACGCCTCTTTTCACCGCAAAGCCGGTCAGCACACCGCACACCTCGGCTCGTTCTGGAATGGCTGTGCCGCGCGGACCGAACGCGGAATCGAGCAATCCTGTTGTGCCCTCATTGATGTCCAGCACCGGCAGGCCTTGACGGTCGATGTCCGTCAGACCCTGACCGGGTCTGAGGCTCCAACTCGTCTGGAACAGRCCGCCGATCAGCTGGATGACGTGCTGCTCGATCTCCGGACTGTTCAACAGCTTGATCTGGCTGCTGTCGTTGCCGACGGGAATTACGCGAAGGAACCCATCGTGGAGACCGTGACGGGTCACGGTCTCCCGTTTATCTCCAGATTGCCTCGCAACGCCAACCTCAACGACCTCTACACCGGTGAGCATCCCAGACGACGGGGGCGAAAGAAGAAGTTCGACGGTAAGGTGGACTTCAGTGACCTGCAGCGCTTCGACCTCGTCTCTGCAAGGCCGACTGAGCGGGTGTGGACGCAGGTGGTCTGGAGCGTGCAGTGGGCGCGGGAAGTGCGCGCAGTCGTCATTCAGCAGATTGGTAAAAAGGGTCAGGTCACCGGCTACGCGGTGCTGTTCAGCACCGCTGTGACCATGCCGGCTCATGAGGTCATTGCGCTGTATCGAAGCCGCTTTGAGATCGAACTGATCTTCCGGGATGCCAAACAGTTCCTGGGGGGCCAGGATGTGCAACTGCGGTCACAGCAGGGCATCGAGGCGCATTGGAACGTGGTGCTGCTGACCCTGAATCTTTGCCGACTGGAGGCCCTGCGAGCGGCAGGTGGCGGGCAGGATCTGGTGTTCAGTCTCGAAGACATGAAACGCAGGGCGTATAACGCCCTGCTGGCCCAGGTCATTTTATCCAATCTGGACCTCTCGGCTCGCTTTGAAGAATGAGCGAATTCGCCGTTCAGTCCGCTGGATTTCGGACTTAAAGCCGCCTAAAACTGCACGAACCATTGTTTGACCTGTCCTGATCCCTATTCTTTGTTTGTTCAAGCAGCTTTTCACTCCTAGAAGCCATCCAGAAAAATACCCTTTCAAGCCGCCAAATAGCGCCTGAGAGGGTATTTCTCTGCATTCACTTCGAGTTTGACCAAAAACAACACATTCAAGTCGCTGTCTACTTCCATAGGCACTGTTGAAACTGCGGCCAAGCGCAAAGTGAGGCCTTTCACGAGCTACGGGGTAGATGTGGGGGGTCATTTTCGTTTTGCGGGCCTCACCCGGCCCAGTCAAGCGCGGCAGAGAGCCAAGTTCCTAAAGCCCACAGAAGCCCGCAGAAGGCAGCAGCGGGGCAGGCGCTACTTCACCGTGACGATGACGAAATCCAGGGAGATGTTCGGCCCTTCCACACCAGGGGCGTGGGCAGCCACGGTGATCAGCAGCGACTTCCCTTGCACGTCGACCCGCCTGAGTTCGTAGGCATAGACGCAGGGCGCAGCACTCGACTTCGGCCCCGCCAGCACCTGCTGCCGCCCGTCTGCCCCGGTCAACACCAGCGAGAATTCTGCTGGAGCGCCGAAGCCATCCATGATACTTGGGTCCGGGCAATACGCGCCGCTCCCTTTGCTCACGTTGAGTTTGAGGGTGGCTGTCTTGACCCACAGCTTCACGGGATACTTGACGCTTTGTCCGGCCCGCGACACCTGACTGGACTTCGCCGCGAAAACGGGCCGGGATTCGCGCTGCCTGCTGAAGCCGGAAGGGGCCAGCAGGGGCCAGAACCGATCAAGCAGCATGTTCGGGGCAGGGGACCGCGCTTTGCCTGTCGCGCCTTCCAGATCATGCTGTGAGCTGACGTTCCAATCCTCACCGCCCCCCATGGTGAGCACTTTCAGGCGCTGGTCATCCAGCGCCCGCCCGCCGTTCTCCCCGTCGAAGGCCACCAGCACCCGTTGGCCGTCAGGCGAGAAGTAGACGTGTTTGACCTGCTCATCACTCACCACCATCGCACGCTGAGCACTGCTGCTCAGGACAGAGGCAAGGGCCAGCAGCCAGAGAACATGCCAGGTCATAGCACCATTCTAGGAGGGCGGTGCGGCAACCTATGACTCATGAAACAGGAAGCCAACCCCAGGCGCTTAGGGCTTTGGCAGCCCCCTGAACAGGGATCGTTCAGGATCGACCCAAAAAATGCCGACCCCGCCTGAAACCGGTCTCAGTAGGTGACAACTTCAGTTTGCCCTCGTCCCAGACGGCAAAAACCAACAGTCGGCCCCATCAAGCTTGATGGGGCCGACTGTTCGCGGTTTCCTGAGAGTGTGAAATCAACAGAGGGGAGCTGCCCAGCAGGCTACCGCACTCACCGGGCACTTCAAAACGCATGCCAGTCACCTCCGCATCGATACACTCCAGCGCCTAATTGACGTCCTCCTGGCGATGATTGCCGCGAGGAGCGTCAATCATCACGACCTGAGTGCCCATATGCCGGGGATGAGTACCCCGCAGGGCAAGAAGAGACGAGCAGACCGCACCTTCCGGGATGAGCAGCTGGACAGGGGCTTTTTCATCGCTCTGCTTGTCGTCCATCTTCCACCGGGGAAGGTTTTGCTAAGTCTGGACCGCACCAATTGGGAGCACGGGGAAACGCCCATCAACTTTCTGGTGCTTGGAGCCGTGGTTCACGGCTTCACCCTGCCGCTCATCTGGGTGCCTCTCGACCAGTCTGGGAACAGTCACACCTACGCTCGAATGTGGCTGGTGTTGAAGCTCCTTCGGGCCTTGCCAGCGAAACGCTGGCTGGGCCTGGTGGCCGATCGGGAGTTCATCGGCGCGGAATGGTTCCGCTTTCTTCGTCGTCAGGGCATCAAGAGGGCAATTCGTATCCGACAGACCGACATGCTAGACGACATGAAGGGGAAAGAGTGGTTTGAGCACGTCCAGCACGGTCATTTTCACGAGATTGGCGAAAAGGTGTTCGTGTTCGGGGAGTTGATGCGGGTGGTCGCAACGAGGTCACCCACAGGTGACCTCGTCATCATCGCCACAGATTTCAGTGCTCGGAAGACCTGGAGGCTCTACAAACAGCGCTGGTCGATTGAGTGCACCTTCAGCAGTTTCAAAAAGCGAGGCTTTGACTTAGAGCGAACCGGAATGACGGAAAGGAGCCGTCTACAGCGACTCTTCGGCCTGGTGACATTGGCTTGGATGTTCTGTTTGCGCCTGGGGGTCTGGCTGAGCCAGACCTGGCCCATCCCCGTTCTGAAGCATGGTCGGAGAGCGGTCAGTCTGGTGCGGCACGGTGCTCAGCATCTCGTGGATGCCCTACGGTGGAAACCCCAACAGTTCATGGCGGTCCTAGAGGTGTTAATACAGCCTTTTTCCCCGCCAGGAGCGGCTGGAAGCGAAGTTGTCACCTACTGAGCCTGAGAATACCTTTTACAGGCTGAGAATACTGCTGTAGTCGCCGGTGAGACCGTCGGGGAAGAAGCCGCCCCTGGCTGCCTTGCCGGTTGTGTCCAGGAAAACGATGTTGGCGACCTGCCGGGGCGTACGGCTGAAAGCGATACCGTTACTGTCCGTAGGGATGATATTGGCGTCAC
This sequence comes from Deinococcus radiodurans R1 = ATCC 13939 = DSM 20539, assembly GCF_000008565.1. GTDB lineage: Bacteria > Deinococcota > Deinococci > Deinococcales > Deinococcaceae > Deinococcus > Deinococcus radiodurans. Next base: position 138,790 of record NC_000958.1, read on the forward strand.
GCGCCAGAACCCCGGCGTTGCCATTCGCCGTGATCCCCTGATCGCGGTCATCGGCGCCGTCCACGGAATCACGCAGATTGCTGATGGCCTGCACGACCTGTTCGACCGTCAGCCCAGCGGCGGCCTGCTCAGTGCGGCGCATGAAAAGCTGCGTGCGAATGGAACCGGCGTGGTAGGCCTCGACGGCCAGGATGCCCGCCGCGTTTTCGAGGTTGCCGCCCGGCTTGTCGCCCACCAGCAGACGCGCCGCACCCTTGTATGCCGTCACGCCTACGTCTTCAAACACGAAGGCGCCATGCAGGAAAAACAGCGGGTTGGCATAAGGGTTGAAGTTGGTGATGGCCCCATTCGAGGCGAGGCTGCCCGCCGCCAGGAAAGAAGCGCTGAGGTCAAGTCGGGGCTGCGCGACAGCGGCGCTGCCCAGCACGCTGCGGATGACCTTGACGTGTGCGAGCTCGTCGTCGGCGATTTCTTCCATCATCGCCCGGAGGTCGCCGGTCAGCCCTGGGACTGCGGTGCCGCCCATGCCCGTCACGCCGCTGGGCAAGGTCACCTTGCTGGCGTCACCGCCGGCTGCGGTCAGCTCGTTGAGGCGTCCCACAGCGGCGAGATAAAATGCCGCTTCGAGGTATTCGAGGTTCAGCGCGAAGTTGAAGATGGTCGCGTCAAGGTTGGTCTTGGTGGGCTCTGAGGCCCCTACATTGGCGCAACCGGCCAGGACAGCCCCAGCTCCCATAGCCCCTGCCATCCCCAAAAAACGGCGGCGGGTGCTTTGCATTTCTTCTTTCATGGCCTTCCTCGTGTCACAAACAGAAGACAAGCAAAGCAGCGGTTCCACAGGCGTGGACAACTGTCTCCCAAGACTTTTATCTTCTCTTTGATCGACTCATTTATAGTGCCTGAGTTCCCGCTCAACATGAGTTTTAAAACACATGTCTTGACTTAAGGTCGGGTACTCAGACCGGCTGGCTGTCGCTCTGAGCTCTTTCCCTGAGCTGCCATTTCTTGAAGACAGACTGGCCTACTGATGCGGGACGCACTTGAGAGCCGCTGTCTGATGCTTCTTGAGTGGCTTAGCTGGCTTCAGGGTCAGCCGCGCTGGCGGCCTGCGCAGCGAGCCGGCTGACCGTTAGGCCCTGCACGATGATGCTGAAGACCACCACGACATAAGTCATCACCAGAAACAGCTCCCGCTGTGGCCCGGCAGGAACCGTAAACGCCAGGGCCACACTGATGGCGCCGCGCAGGCCGCCCCAGATCATGAGCCGCCGGGTGTAAGGCTCAAACTCATGGGCACGGCTCAGGGCGGCGGCTGGCAGCACCACACTGACACTCCGGGCCAGCAGCACCAACGGAAGAGCGATCAGGCCTGCCAGCAGCGCCGACGCGCTGAACTTCACGGCCACGATTTCCAGCGCCAACAGTGAAAACAAAGAGATGTTGAGCAGCTCGTCGGTCAGGTGCCAGAACGAGTCGAACTTTTCCCGGCTCGACAGCGCCCCTGGCCGCCAGTCCGTGAGCGATCCCATCAGCAGGCCGGCAGCCACCGCTGCGAGAGGCCCAGAAACATGCAGGTGCGTGGCGATGGCGGTGCACGCCATCACGACGCCGAGGGTCAGCAGCACTTCGGTCACAAAGTCGTCGACCCGCTTCAGGGCCAGGAAGCCCAGCCATCCGAGGAACCCGCCCAGCAGCAGACCCCCTCCCGCTTCTTGCAGAAAGAAACGCAACACGCCGCCGGCGCTCAGCTCCGGCCCGTGACCCGCAGCGCTCGACGCCGCAACGCCCGCCAAGACAGAGAACGCCACCACACCTACCCCGTCGTTAAACAGGCTCTCTCCCGCCACCAACGTCTCAATGCGGCTGGGCACGTGGGCTTCTTTGAGCATGCCCAGCACCGCGACCGGATCAGTCGGTGAAATCAGCGCACCGAACAACAGGCAGTAGGCCAGAGGGGTAGGCAGGCCCACCAGCTCCAACAGCAAATAGGTGCCGCCCCCAACCAGCGCGGTGGAAAGGGCAGTCGAGAGCAGTGCGAAGACAGTGACCGGTCCCCGCAGACGCCACAGGGCGTGGGTATCGACACTCAGGGCGCCAGCAAACAGCAGAAAGGAAAGGACCCCTTGGAACACGAATTCGTCAAACTGGATTTTGCGTACCAGCTCCACAGCCTCCTGCGCGAAAGGAACCTTGAGCGCCGTCAGCACCACCAGCAGCAGGCTGATCAGGAGGCCCCCCACCGTGACCCCGATGGCTGCCGGCAGATGAAGGACGCGGACATTCAGGAAAGCGAGCGCGGCAGTCACGCAGACCAGCAAGGCGCTCAGATCAAGGAGGTGCATGGTTCCACCTTATTGATCGCGGCGTAGATTTGAGTCGATAAGTCGTTGAGGCAGTTCGATATACCGAAGGCGCTGCCACGCGCTGACCAGTCGCCCTTTGAGTTCAACGATCGAACGCGCACAGAAATTCCCCAACGCATTCCGCTTCACGTATGCCCACACCAGCTCAATCGGGTTCAATTCCGGGGCGTACGGCGGTAGAAACACCAGTGAGAGGCGTTCGTGGGTCTCCACGAACGCCTGAGTGGCTTTAGATCGATGAATGCCCGCGTTGTCCAGCACTACCACAAGCTCCCCTTGGATGTGCCGCAGGAGGTGTCGAAAGAACTGAGTGACATCCGTACTCCGAATCGCTCCAGATCTTGTGTTTTGGAAGAATCGTCCGTCCGAGGTTATTGCCCCGATGGTGGAGAGCTTCTCCCAATTCGCCGGAAGCTTGACCAGGGGCGTCACGCCCCTGGTTCCCCAAGTCCGCCTTCGCACGCCTTTCAGCGAGAAGCCGACCTCATCCAGATACACTAGGATTGCGCCCTCAGCGACCTTTTTTTTCCAACTCCGGTGCAACCTGTTCTTTCCAGGATGCGATCCGAAGTTCGTTGCGCTCGGCCGCTCGGCCATCTGGCATCTGGGGCGTAAACCCCAAGCGTCTGAGAATCTTCCGCACGTGGTCGTGGTGGTACCACACGTCAAAGTGCCGCCCAATCAGGTTGGTGACGCGTAGGGTCGTCCAGGTGTCATCAGGGAAGCCATGGTGCAGGGCGCCCTCCCGCAGGAAGGTGCGAAGCTGCTCGTGTTGCGTCGCGCTCAGACGTGCAGAAGCGCCACGGGCAACGGTGGCCTGAAGGCCACCGTTACGCTTCAGGCGGGCTTTCCAGGTGTACACGGTGTGTACCGACACGCCGAAGTGCTGAGCAATCTCTCGGTTTCGATGCGTCCCTCGTTCAATCCATTCAAGCGCGGCCAAGCGGCGCTCCTCAAGCTGAGCGCGGGAATACTGGGTCGGCTGCCATCCGGGCATACGGCCAGCTTACCAATTCATACCTACACCGTTATCAATAGGGGGAATTGAAGACGTGACCACCGTAGAGGCACCCTGCACAGCTTTTTAGGACTGACGCTGGACCTCAGGGACCTGGGCGCAGTTCCTTTGTCCCGCGTTTTACCCTCGTTCTCCAGTGATAGCGTGTCCGAACGCTCCTTCAAAAGGAGCGTAGGCGCGGCTTATGAGCCTTGGAGAGGGTACGGGGCCGCGCTTTTTCGTCTGCCAAGCGGACTGAGAAGCCGCAGGTGGCCGGTCAGCGGCTGAAAACTGTTCGCGTCAGCGCATACGGAATGACATGCGGCTTGCCGGTGTCAGGGTCAGTCAACAGGTGGCCCCGCAGCCCGAACACGTCGGCCAGCAGCTCATGCGTCAGCACTTCGTCCGCTGGCCCCTGGGCGTACACCTCGCCGCCCTTCAGGGCGATGATCTCATCGGAGTAGCGCACCGCCTGGTTGAGGTCGTGCAGCACCATCACCACCGTCTTGCCCTGGTCGCGGTTGAGGCGCCCGGCGAGTTGCAGGACTTCGAGCTGGTGCGACGGGTCGAGGTAGGTGGTCGGTTCGTCGAGCAGCAGGATGTCCGTCTGTTGAGCGAGGCTCATGGCGATCCAGGCCCGCTGACGCTGCCCGCCGCTGAGCGAGTCGAGCGGGCGGCCCGCGAAAACGCGCATGCCCGTCTGGTCGAGCGCCCACGCCACCGCCGCCCGGTCTTCTTCCCGCTGCACCGGAAAGCGGCCCTGGTGCGGATGCCGCCCGAACCACACGAGCTCTTCGACACTGAGGCCCTCGGGCGCACTCGGGCCCTGCGGCAAGATGGCGAGCTTCTGGGCAATGGCTCTACTGGGCAGCGTGTGCAGGGCCTGCCCGTACAGCTCGATGTGGCCGTTCTGCGCCGGCAGGAGCCTGGCCAGCGCCCGCAGCAGGGTGGATTTGCCGCAGCCGTTCGGCCCGATGATGCTGGTCACTTTGCCGCCCGCGATGCTCAGGTTCATGTCGGAGACGATGACGCTTTGACCGTAGCCGAGGCGCAGGTGGTCGGTGGAGAGTGGGGCGTCTGGATTCATCGTGTCTTCCTCAGCAAGTACAGAAAGTAGGGCGCTCCTACCAGGGTCGTGAAGATGCCCGCCGGAATTTCCAGCGGCGGCAACAGCGACCGCCCCAGCGTGTCCGCCGCCAGCACCAGCGCCGCGCCGAGCAGCATGGCAATGGGAAGCAGCCGGATGTGTTTGCCGCCCACCAGCAGCCGCGCCAGATGGGGGGCCAGCAGCCCGACAAACCCCAGGATGCCTGCTCCCGTGACAGCCGCGCCCGCCAGCGCCACGCCGACGCTCAGGCACAGCAGCCGCGCCGCACCGACCCGCGTGCCCAGCGAGGTGGCGAGGTCGTCACCCAGACTCAGGACGTCGAGCGTGCGGGAGAGCAGCAACGCGGCAGGCAACAACAGGGCCGCCCAGGGCAGCAGGCGGGCGACCCGCGCGCTGTCCGCGCCGTAGACCGTGCCGGTCAGAAAGCTCAGCGCCGCGCCCAGGCCGTCTGGCGCCCGCACCAGCACGAGTTGCTGCGCCGCGCCGAGGGCCGCCGCCACCGCCACGCCCACCAGAGCCAGCCGGACGGGATGCAGGGAGCCCGGCCCGAGCCCGCTCCATTCTTTTGAGAGCAGCAGCACCAGCCCGAAGCCGCCCCACGCCCCCGTCAGCGCCGCCCAGGGCAGTCCCCCAGCAGGCGCGCCCGGCCAGGCGAGCAAAAAGAGGGTCGCCGCAAGGCCCGCGCCCGCACCTACCCCGATGAGGTCCGGCGAGGCGAGCGGATTGCGGATGACGCCCTGCAAGATCGCCCCACTCGCGGCGAACATCGCGCCTGTGAGCATCGCCGTCAGGACGCGTGGCAGGCGCAGCTCCAAGACGAGTTGCCGGGTGAGGTCGTCTCCCTGGCTCCGCAGCGCACCGAGCACGTCGGCAGGGGGCGTGCGGACCGCGCCGACACCGAGCGCCAGGACGCTCAGAACTGCCAGGAGGAGCAGCAGCAATATCCCGGCACTCAGGGTGCGGGCGGCAGGACTGGGCCGCAGCGGAGCAGCGCGCCGCACGTTCACCGCCCCACCCGCCGCGCCAGCCACACGAAAAAGGGTGCGCCCACGGCGGCCACCAACACGCCCACCGGCGTTTCGGCGGGGCGGGCAAACAAGCGGGCCCCGACGTCCGCGAGTGCCAGGAAGGCCCCGCCCAAGAGTGCGGCGAGCGGCAGGCTCCAGCGGTGGTCGGCGCCCATCAGCGCGCGCGCCAGATGAGGAATCACCAGCCCCACGAAGCCTACCGGCCCCACCACGCTCACCGACACCGACGCCAGCAGCACGCCCAGCCCGGTGACCAGCAGCGCGTCGCGCTCCGCGTCGGCGCCCAGGCTGCGGGCCACGTCCTCACCGAGGGCCAGCACGTTCAGCCGGGGCGTGAGCAGCAGCGCTCCGAACAGGCCCAGCAGCGTCGGCGGGGCCACCTGTCCCATCTGTTCCCAGGTGCGCCCCGCGACACTGCCCGCGAGCATAAACAGCGCCCCCTGAACCCGTTCCTCCCACAGCAGTTGCAGGGTGCGGCTGCCCGCGCTCGCCAGGCTCGCCACCGCTACGCCCGCCAGCGCGAGCCGCAATGGCGTGACCCCGACACTGCGGGCCGCCGAATACGCGGCCAGCGCCGCCACCACGCCCCCCGCGAAGGCCGCCGGCACAAAGGCCCAGGTCGGTGCCGCCGGAAAAAACACCACCAGCAGCAGCGCGGCGAACGCCCCGCCCGCCTCCACACCCAGGATGCCGGGGTCAGCGAGCGGGTTGCGCGTGACCGCCTGGAGCAGCAGCCCCGAGACGCCCAGCCCCGCCCCCGCCAGCAGCGCGACCAGCGTGCGCGGCAGCCGCAGGGTCTGCACCACCAGACTCTCGTTGGAGCCGTCGGGACGCAGCAGGACCTGCACCGCTCGCGTGAAGGGCAAGTCGGTGGCCCCCAGCGCCAGAGAAGCAGTAAATGCCGCTGCCAGCGCCACCAGGCCCAGCAGCAGCCACAGGGGTCGGGTCAAGGCGCTTGCCGCCAGTAACCGATGGTGTTCACGTCAGCCGCCGGAAAGCGGGCTTTCAGGGTCTTTTTCAGCGCCAGCGACGCGCCCACTTCCGCCGCGGCCCAGACCGCCGCCGGAGCAGTGCCGGGCCACCCGGCAGCGTCTTGCAAGTGATCCACCCAGGTCAGGCGGGCTTCTGGGGGCAGCGGAACCTCATCCAGATAAGCCCGGTCGCCTGCGTCCCTGACCTGCAGCAGCACGTGAAGCGGGAAATGGTGCGGCCAGGTTTCGAGCAGGGCGGCGATGGTCGGCAGCGCGGTTTCGTCGCCGAGCAGCCAGGTTTCGCCCGCCGCGAAGTCGGGAAACAGCTCATGCCGCTCGCCACGTGCCGTGACCGTCTCACCGGGCCGCAGCTCCCTGGCCCAGCGACTGCCGGGACTGCTTTCGTGGCTGTAGATGTCCACCAGCACCCGCCCGGCGCCCACCCGGCGCAGGGTGTAGGGACGCGGCGTCTGGCCCTCGGCCACGTCAAAGCGGCAGCTGTCGCCGGGGCGCCAGTCGCTGCGGTCATCACCGTTCAGGGCGAGGGTCAGGCGGCGAAAGTGTGCGCCCACCCGCTCGTTTTTCTCCAGTTGCCAGTGGGCCACCCGGCGCGGCGGCCACACGCCGAGCCGCTTCATGGCCTCCAGAAAGGTCGCCTGCACCTGCTCTTCCAGCGTCCCCTCGCCCACGAAAGGCACGAAGGACCGCTGCCCGGCGCAGTCCACCTCGAGGCCATCGCTGAACAGCTGGCGCAGCTCGGCCCGCTCCGCCTTCCGCTGCGGCGTGAAGGCCCGCACGCAGTAGAGCAGCGCCTCGGCATGGTCGTCGTTGAGGTGCGTGATGGTGGCGCGAATCTCGTCGCCGGTGAGCGGCTGGCGAGCAGTCACAGCGCGGCTCATTTCACCTTGTCCAGCAGCAGCCGGGTCACTTCGTTGCTGTTGCGGATACTGACCAACGGCCCGGAATACGGCGCGAAGGCCTCGGGGCGGTACACGACGCTCTGGGCGCGCAACTTCTGACCCACCGGGGTCTTCAAAAAGGCGTCGGCGCCGTCGTATTTGCCGCCGGGAGGAAACAGGACCACCAGCGTTTTCCTGTCGAGGCCGAGCAGCGCCTCGTCACTGATCTGCGCGCCCACGTTCAGGGTGGTGGCTTTGGTGTTCAGTCCGTCTTTGAAACCGAGCGCCCGCAGATCGGGAATCAGCCGGACGTTGCTGTAGACCCAGTTGTTGCCGCCCGCGAAGGGAGCGACCACGACCACCTTGTCGTATTTCTTGAACACACCCGCCGCCAGCAGCTTCCTGGCGTTGGCACGGTTCACGTCGGCCACCTGCTGGATGACTTTTTCGGCCTCCACCTGTTTGCCGAAGACTTTGGCAAGGTCGCGCAGGCCTTTTTGCCAGAAGCCCGCGCCGCCTTCTTTGTATCCGACAGTGGGCGCCACCCGGCTGAGCTTGTCGTAATTCTGGTTGCCGTCCCAGGTCAGGCGCACGATCAGGTCAGGCCTGAGCGCCGTGAGGACTTCCAAATTGGGCGCCGTCCAGCTGCCGATGTAGGCGGGGCTGTTCAGGCCGACCCGGCCGTAAAAGCCCTCTTTGAGGACATTCGCCTTGATCTTGCCGCCCTGAACGTCCTGCGGCTCAAAGTAAGTGGAGCCGATCCCCACCACGCGGCTTTGCACGCCCAGCGCAGCCAGCCAGCCCAGCGCCTCCTCGTCCATCGCGACGACCCGCTGCGGATTTTTCTTGACAGTGGCAGTGCCTTCGTCGTGCTTGAGGGTCAGGGTGGCTGCCTGCTGCGCCAGGACGTGCCCCTGGGTGGCCGCGAAGGCGCCGAGGGCGAGGGTCAGAAAAAGGGGCTGAAACTTCATGGCGCTGATATTGGAGTAATCCGACCAATTAAGTCAAGTTAAAAGTGGCCCTCGTTGTCCATGCATGACAACGGCGAATTTCTCAGTTTCAGTGGGTTTTCGCTCGCTCCCCTGCTTTTGAGTCGCTTTGAAAGGTCAAGCCGTCGTCTCATGACCGCGTGGCGCTTGCCGCGTCGATATGCTGTCGGCAGGATTTCTGACTTTATAGACACAGTGACCATCGGCACTGATACCCGGTCTGAACTTTTGTAATTGTCGCGGCTCCTGAACCCTCACCAGCTCCGCCGACCGCAGACTGAAGGGAAAGCCAGCAGCTCCCGGCCAGTCTCTGTGTCGCTGGTCTCAGTTCGGTTGCTGGCCGTTCACTGCCTGCACGCCGCCGCGTAAAAAGGCATTGAGTTGCTCGGCCACCTCCTGCGGATCGCCCGTGGGGGTTTCACGGACCACTGTCTCGTACACCACTCCACGCAGCAACCCCGAAATCAGTGGCAGCAGGGCGTCGGAAGCCAGACGCCGACTGCCGAGTGCCCCAGCCATGCCGCCAATCATGGCGTCGTCGAAAGCCTCGCGGCGCTCACGCAGCTCTGCGCTGCCACCACACGACAAGAGTAAAAGGAGTTGCCGGTGGTTGCTAAGCACCGTGAACAGGGCACCGAAATCCATCGGCTGACCGGGGACGACCAGTGACTCGAGGTCTGGATTAATGGCGGCCAGACGCTCGTCGAGCAGGGCTTGGAGGATCCCTTCGGTGTGGTGAAAATAGGTGTAGATGGTGGGCCGTGAGGTGCCAATTTTCTCCGCGATCATGCCCATGGAGACGCCCTCAAAGCCGTGGCGAATAAACAGCTCACCTGCCGCGGCCAAGAATCTCGGCGCGGCGCTGGTCTCCGGGAAGGCGTGTTTTGGTCATAGGCTAGGAGTGTATCGGGCGCAAACCTCAACGTGACCGCGTCAAGGACCCCCTTGAACAACTTGAGAATGGCCGTTGCCTAACAAGCGACACTTCAGAGCACAGAGCAAACTGGACAGAACCTGTGATGTCCTGTTCAGGCTCACAGCTTCCTGAAAAATCCGGGGCGCCGCTCCTTCGGGACCGATTGGCCTCTCATTCTGCACGCGCTCTGCTGCTGGAGAGGGCCTCAGACAGCCCACGCGGATGTCTCCAAACGTTCCGGAAAATTCTGCCTGATTTGTGAGTGCCCTCCGCAGACGCTTTGAGCAGCGCGATGACCTCTCCCATACCCGCTTCCGAAAGCTGGAGTTTGTCCGGTAACAGTTCATATCCAGATTCATCGGTGTATTTCTTTCTGATCTTCACGCTCTGATCCGGACGATGCCGCGTTCATTCTTGAACAGTGAGGGCGGCTTGAGCCGCTCCACAAGCCCTACACTTTCAGTGCAGGGGCGTTGAGTCTCCAATCCGGCGCAGGCGTACCCGCGTGATTTTCAGCTCAGAGACTTCCTCCACCGTCAGGTCGACGCCTTGGACGTGTACCGTTACACCGGAGGCAGGCACTGTTCCGGTCTGCGCCAGAATCAGTCCGGCGACGGTGGAGACATCCATACTGCCCAGCGGCAAGCCGTAATCGTCGCGCAGTTCGCTGAGGGTCACCTCGCCGTCGAGGGTCAGTGAGCCGTCCCCATTTTCCTGAATCCAGAAGCCGTCGCTCTCTTCTTCCTCGTCCATCACGTCGGCAATCAGGTCGTCCATTGTGACGAAGCCCAGTGTGCCGCCGAATTCGTCCGCCACCAGCGCCGCGTGGACCCGCTCGCGCTTGAACATCGAAAGCAGTTCTTCTGCCTTCGCGGTGGCGGCCACACTGGGCAGCGGACGCACCAAGCGGCTCAGGTCGGGAACGCGGCCCGACGCCTGCGCCCGCATGAAGTCTTTGATGTGCAGCACGCCTATGATGTGGTCGAGGTTGTCCTCAAAGACAGGGTAACGGCTGCGGGGTGAAGCAGCGATCCGGGTCGCCACGTCCTGCGACAAGGCACGCACGCTGAGCACTTCCATGCGGCTGCGCGAGGTCATCAGCTCCTCGGCGGTGCGTTCTTCCAACTCGAAGATGTTGTGAATCAAATCACGCTGCACGTCGCCCAGCTGTCCGCTGTCAGCCACTTCCTCAGTCACGATGGCGAGTTCTTTGGACGTGTACAGCGTGGCTGACTTGTCCGGTTCCGGAATACGCAGCAGCCGCATCAGCCCCAAGGCCAGGAAGTTCAGCACTGCCACGAAGGGCCGGAAAATCAGGCCGAATACCCTCATCAGCGGATTGACGCTCAGACTCATCTGCTCGGGTGCCTGCAGGGCCAGCGCCTTGGGAATCATCTCCCCAAAGACGACATGCATAAATGTGATGGAACTCAGGGCGACGACGAAGCCGACGGTATGCGCGGTGTCGTGGCTCAGCCCCCACTTTTCGAAGGGGCCATACAGCCACCTGGCGACGGCAGGCTCGCCGTACATCCCCAGACCGATACTCGCCAGCGTGATGCCGAGCTGCGCGACAGCGATGTAGCCGTCTTTTCCAGTGGGACGGTCGAAGACCCCCAGCAGCCAGCGGGCCGCGCCGTTGCCACCCTCGGCCAGGGTCTGCAAGCGGCTGCGCTTGGCCCCTACCAGGGCGAACTCAGCAGCAACGAACAGGCCGTTGAGAACGACGAGCGCCAGGATGATGACAACAGGCAAGAAGACGTTCTGCATCATGCCTGGCCCCCAGGCAGGTCAGTTTCAGGCAGGTCGAAGCTCGCCCGACGGATGGCGCGGCGCTCTACCGCGTCCACGCGCAGTCGCAGGCTCGTCGGCTCGATCACGATTTCGTCGCCCACCAGCGGCAGGCGGCCCAGCTCCAGCCACAGCAGACCGCTCACGGTGTCCACCTCGTCGGTGGGCAGCTTCAGAGAGAGACGGCTGTTGAGGGTTTCGAGCAGCACGTCACCGCGCACGCTCACCCGCCCGCCGGACACGGTAATGGGTTCTTCCTCCTGGTCGAACTCGTCCTGCAGCTCGCCAAAGATTTCTTCCAGGGCGTCTTCCAGCGTCACCATGCCGATGACAGTGCCGTACTCGTTGACCACCAGGGCGCTGTGTCTGCCACTCTCGCGCAGATGCGTCCAGAGGTCGGGGACACTCATCACCTCGGCGACGATGAGGGGAGAGACCATCACGCTCGACACCGGGGCCAGCGGGGTGCGCTGCGCGGCGAGGTACAAGCGGCGCAGGTGAACCACGCCCACGATCTCGTCACCTTGCGTGACCGGGAAGCGGGAGTAGGGGCTGCCTGCCAGACTCCGCAGGGCGTCGGCTACCGGCACGTTCACTGGTACAGTAAGCAGCTTCGTCCGGGCGCTCATGATTTCGCGCACGATCCGGTTTTCCACGTTCAGCACACCTGCCAGCATGTCGCGCTCCTCGGCGTCAATCAGCCCGCCCGCCGCACTCTCGCGGTACAGGCCTTCGAGTTCTTCCGGAGAATGGATGTGGGCGTGGCTGTGGTCGGCGCTGAGTTTCAGGCCCTTCATGAGCGCGAAGGCCGTGCCGTTGAACAGCGCAATCAGCGGCGTGAACAGCCACTGGCTCAGCTGCATCGGCACCAGGGTCGCCAGCGCCAGCCGCTCGGGATAGCGCAGGGCCACCGTCTTGGGCAGCAACTCACCCAGCACGACCTGCAAGATGGTGATGAGTACCAGCACGACGAGGACGGCCACCGCCTGCCCGGCTTCTCCGAAGTAGGGCGTGAGCAGCGGGGTCAGCTGCGCTTGGCCGTAGGACCCGGCCACCAAACTGGAGAGGGTAATGCCGGTCTGGCAGGCCGCCACATAATTGTCCAGCCGCTTGGGGTCTTTGAGGATATGCAGCAGCCGGCCCGCCGCGCTATTGCCCGCTTCGGCAGCTTCCTGTACCCGGGAACGGCGCGAACCGACGGTGGCGAACTCAGCGGCGACGTAGAGGGCATTGACGGCCACCATGACCAGAATGACGAGAAGAGGCACCAGGGCGTTCATGCTGACCTGCTTATAGCGAAGCTGAACCGGAAGACTGAAGTAAACAAGAATTCTCCTGAGTGTGGTCTAGAGAAAAATAGAACCGCATGTGGGAACGGCTGCCACAAGAAGTAGGCACGCTCCCGTGAGCACGGAGCGAATTCATGAACAAATGACCAGGCCAAAAACCACCAGCTGGCTTGACCGCCCTCTGTATGACGCCGACACGACCAGTTCAGATCAGGATGTGAGGGCTTCCGACGGCTGATCATGCCGTGCCGGAGCAACCTTCCCGGGAAATGGAGAGCAACATATAACAGCACTGGGAGGTTCGTCATTGTCGATAGGCGGCGCCATCAGAAGACAAAATAACTTGAGCAGAGCAGCGAAGGCATGAGGGACGGCTTACCTTTGAGCCGCGCCACAGCAGGCAGAAAACAAGATGTCCTCTGCGCTCCAGCGGTTCACTCTCTCCGACTTGAATCCCCTGTGACCTCAGGCTGATGAAGCTTGACGGGCTGATGGCCGCGAACCCGCATGTTTAGTGCCTCGACCACAACAGCGAAGCCCATGGCGAAATAGGTGTACCCCTTGGGAATCTTGAGGTGGAACCCCTCGGCCACCAAGTTCACGCCGATCAGCAGGAGGAACGACAGCGCCAGCATCTTCACGGTGGGATGCTTCTGCACGAACTCGCCAATTGGCCTGGCCGCGAACAGCATGATTCCGACAGTCACAATGACGGCCCAGACCATCACGCCAATATCGTCGGCCATGCCGACGGCGGTAATCACGCTGTCGAGGCTGAACACGATATCCAGCACCATAATCTGCGCGATGATGGCGGCAAAGCTGGCTGTTCCGGCTTTCAGAGGAGTGGTTTCCTGGTGATCAGGCCCTTCAAGCAGTTCGTGCATTTCCTTGACGGCTTTGTACATCAGGAAGAGGCCACCACCCAGCAGCACGAGGTCTTTTCCGGAAAAGCCCAGCCCAAAGACCTGAAACAGTTCGTTTTTGAGGCTCACCACCCAGGCAATACTGGCCAGGAGCAATAGCCGGGTGATGGCGGCAGCGAGCAGGCCGATGGTGCGGGCACGGTCACGCTGTTCGGGGGGCAGTTTGCCTGACAGGATGCTGATGAAGATGACGTTGTCGATGCCGAGGACGATCTCCAGCAGCAGCAGGGTGCCGAACGCCAACCAGGCTTCAGGTTGGGCCATCCAGGCGAAGAGGGTACCGATCACGAGAACTCCAATAGGGTATGGGCAAACGTGACTCACGAAAGTCGCGCTCTGGACGTATCCGCTGAGTTCAGGGTGAGGCGGAAGCGCAGGCAGGGAAGCGTGCGTTGAAACCATCGTCCGGGAGAAGTTGTGCACGAATCATGTCGGTTGCATGAAGGACCTTCATTTGACTGTCGCGCCTCTTTCTATAGTTGGTGCGTGATTGGGCGGGTCTGATTAGATCATTTGACAAAAAGAGTGCACCGCTTTTTGACGAGCGGAGCGAGTGCAAACCAACGAGCAGGACGGACTTGCAAAGCTGCGAAGCAGAGAATGGAGCGGGTGGCGGCGCTGTTCCGACGCACGCGTAATTCGGAGAACTGCTCTAAGCCAGGCCCCGAATCGCAAAGGAAGAGCCCGCAGTAACGGGTGTATTGGAGGAGGAATTTTAAGGCAGCAGGTACGAACAATGGTTCGTGCAGTTTTAGGCGGCTTTAAGTCCGAAATCCAGCGGACTGAACGGCGAATTCGCTCATTCTTCAAAGCGAGCCGAGAGGTCCAGATTGGATAAAATGACCTGGGCCAGCAGGGCGTTATACGCCCTGCGTTTCATGTCTTCGAGACTGAACACCAGATCCTGCCCGCCACCTGCCGCTCGCAGGGCCTCCAGTCGGCAAAGATTCAGGGTCAGCAGCACCACGTTCCAATGCGCCTCGATGCCCTGCTGTGACCGCAGTTGCACATCCTGGCCCCCCAGGAACTGTTTGGCATCCCGGAAGATCAGTTCGATCTCAAAGCGGCTTCGATACAGCGCCATGACCTCATGAGCCGGCATGGTCACAGCGGTGCTGAACAGCACCGCGTAGCCGGTGACCTGACCCTTTTTACCAATCTGCTGAATGACGACTGCGCGCACTTCCCGCGCCCACTGCACGCTCCAGACCACCTGCGTCCACACCCGCTCAGTCGGCCTTGCAGAGACGAGGTCGAAGCGCTGCAGGTCACTGAAGTCCACCTTACCGTCGAACTTCTTCTTTCGCCCCCGTCGTCTGGGATGCTCACCGGTGTAGAGGTCGTTGAGGTTGGCGTTGCGAGGCAATCTGGAGATAAACGGGAGACCGTGACCCGTCACGGTCTCCACGATGGGTTCCTTCGCGTAATTCCCGTCGGCAACGACAGCAGCCAGATCAAGCTGTTGAACAGTCCGGAGATCGAGCAGCACGTCATCCAGCTGATCGGCGGCCTGTTCCAGACGAGTTGGAGCCTCAGACCCGGTCAGGGTCTGACGGACATCGACCGTCAAGGCCTGCCGGTGCTGGACATCAATGAGGGCACAACAGGATTGCTCGATTCCGCGTTCGGTCCGCGCGGCACAGCCATTCCAGAACGAGCCGAGGTGTGCGGTGTGCTGACCGGCTTTGCGGTGAAAAGAGGCGTCGATGGCCAGAACGCACAGTGGGCTGATCAGCCCACTCTCGATTGCTGTACTGACAGTCGCCTGGTGTAACGCGCCCCACGGAATGGCCCCATCGTCACTTCGGTGCAGCCAACGACGAATCGTACTCTCCGAGCAGGCTGCATACCGGGAGAGATTCAGGGCGTTCAGCCGTCCAGGAACAGCGAGAAAAACGCTGAGCAGCACGGTCAGGAAATTCCGCTGCGTCTTGCGCAGCGGGACCGCGCTGAGAACGTACTGTAGGATGGCCATCAGACCCATTGGAAGCGGTGATTTCACAGCTCCATTTTCAATGGGTCTTTCCTTTTGGGCTCAAAACTGCACGAACCATTGGTCAAAGCCCCTACTCCTTTTTAATCCAGACGACCCGATCTGAAGTCCGCCCAGTAACTCTCCAGCTCACGGTGCACCACCGGCAACAGCAGGTATAGGCCAATGATGTTGGGAATAGAGGCGATAAACAGCAGCGCGTCGGAGAGGTTCACCACTGCGCCCAGACTCATGCTCGCGCCGATCACGACAAAGCTCAGAAAGACCAGCTTGAAGAGGTTGGTGGCCAGTTCGCTCGGACCAAGCAGATACCGCACCGCGCGGGTGCCGTAGTAGGCGTAGCTGATCATGGTGCTGAACGCGAAGAGGGCCACGGCAATGGCGAGCACCGAGCTGAGCAGCGGCGAAACGCTGCGGAAGGCCGCGTTCGTCATCGCCACGCCCGCCACATCGGTCTGGGCGTAGGCACCGGTCACGATCAGGGCGAGCGCCGTCATCGTGCAAATGACCACCGTATCAATAAATGGCTCGAGCAGCGCGACGAAGCCCTCAGTGACGGGCCGGTACGTTTTGACAGGGCTGTGGGCGATGGCGGCCGAGCCGATGCCGGCTTCGTTGCTGAACGTTGCGCGCCGCATGCCCTGAATCATCACGCCGATAAAGCCACCGGCGATGCCCTGCGGCGCAAAAGCGCCTTGCCAGATGGCAGAGAAGGCGGCGGGCAAGGCAGAAAAGTTCAGGGACAGAATCAAAATGATGGACACGATATAAATCGCAGCCATGGCGGGGACGAGTTTGCTGGTCACGTTGGCGATGGCGCGAATCCCACCCAGGATGACCGCGCCGACGAGCAGCGCCAGGCCGAGCCCAATCAACCAGGCCGAGCCTGACAGAGGGCTGGCCGGGCCACCCGTGGCGTTGATGATCTGCTGCGCCGCCTGGTTGCTCTGAAACATGTTGCCCGCCCCCAGAGAAGCAAAGATCATGCACAGGGCGTAAAACGGCCCCAAGACCCGGCCCAGCCCCGCTTTCCCTATTTCGGCCAGCCCCCGGGTCAGATAAAACATCGGGCCACCGTCTACGCGCCCATCGGGGTTGATGCGGCGGTATTTGACTCCGAGGGTACATTCCACAAACTTGGTGCTCATGCTGAGCAGGCCGACCAGAATCATCCAGAACGTCGCGCCGGGCCCACCGAGGCTCAGGGCGACCGCGACCCCGGCGATATTTCCCAGACCCACCGTCCCGGAAACGGCTGTGGTCAGCGCCTGAAAATGCGTGACCATGCCTGGCGCGTCGGCGTCGTTGCCGTAGCGGCCACGCACGAGGTCGATCCCGTGTTTGAAGCCCCAGATATTGACGAAGCGGAAGCTGAGCGTGCAGACGATGGCGGCGACCGCCAGCCACACCACGATCAGCGGCACCTGGGCCTCACCGACGGAAATGCTGGCGAAAATGAGGCCTGATAAAAAGTGGCTGACGGGCGTGACCACCGCGTTGATCCGCTCATCCACGCTCGGGCCCTGGGCTGAAGCCCAAGAGACGGCGCCCAGCAGGCCAGTGAACACGAGTGCTGCTGGGAGGCGCCCCATCCATGGCTCTTGAGCAGAACTGCTGCCGCTCTCCGAACTCAACGGCCTGCTCCTTGCAGACGCCGTTCGACTCCAGTCGGCGCTCTCAGTAGGTGACAACTTCGGTTCGACGTTGTCCCAGACGGCAAAAACCAACAGTCGGCCCCATCAAGCTTGATGGGGCCGACTGTTCGCGGTGTCCTGAGAGTGTGAAATCAACAGAGGGGAGCTGCCCAGCAGGCTACCGCACTCACCGGGCACTTCAAAACGCATGCCAGTCACCTCCGCATCGATACACTCCAGCGCCTCATTGACGTCCTCCTGGCGATGATTGACGCGAGGAGCGTCAATCATCACGACCTGAGTGCCCATATGCCGGGGATGAGTACCCCGCAGGGCAAGAAGAGACGAGCAGACCGCACCTTCCGGGATGAGCAGCTGGACAGGGGCTTTTTCATCGCTCTGCTTGTCGTCCATCTTCCACCGGGGAAGGTTTTGCTAAGTCTGGACCGCACCAATTGGGAGCACGGGGAAACGCCCATCAACTTTCTGGTGCTTGGAGCCGTGGTTCACGGCTTCACCCTGCCGCTCATCTGGGTGCCTCTCGACCAGTCTGGGAACAGTCACACCTACGCTCGAATGTGGCTGGTGTTGAAGCTCCTTCGGGCCTGGCCAGCGAAACGCTGGCTGGGTCTGGTGGCCGATCGGGAGTTCATCGGCGCGGAATGGTTCCGCTTTCTTCGTCGTCAGGGCATCAAGAGGGCAATTCGTATCCGACAGACCGACATGCTAGACGACATGAATGGGAAAGAGTGGTTTGAGCATGTCCAGCACGGTCATTTTCACGAGATCGGCGAAAAGGTGTTCGTGTTCGGGGAGTTGATGCGGGTGGTCGCAACGAGGTCACCTGTGGGTGACCTCGTCATCATCGCCACAGATTTCAGTGCTCGGAAGACCTGGAGGCTCTACAAACAGCGCTGGTCGATTGAGTGCACCTTCAGCAGTTTCAAAAAGCGAGGCTTTGACTTAGAGCGAACCGGAATGACGGAAAGGAGCCGTCTACAGCGACTCTTCGGACTGGTGACATTGGCTTGGATGTTCTGTTTGCGCCTGGGGGTCTGGCTGAGCCAGACCTGGCCCATCCCTGTTCTAAAGCATGGTCGGAGAGCGGTCAGTCTGGTACGGCACGGCGCTCAGCATCTCGTGGATGCCCTACGGTGGAAACCCCAACAGTTCATGGCGATCCTGGAGGTGTTCATCCAGGCTTTTTGCCTGCCAGGAGCGGCTGAAAGTGAAGTTGTCACCTACTGAGGAAACCGGTACATTTCCACGACACGGCTTGTCAAATGGCTCACTTCGCATTTGGTCGCCGCTTCCTTCAGGGCCAACAGCGGTGCCTTCTATGACTGAAGTGTCCAATATCCGTTTTTTTCACACTACGGGGCCAAACAACGGAAGTTACAGCTTGTCATGGCTTAATGAACTTGCAATAACTAAAGCGATGCACAGCCGACCTTCTTTCCTCTCTTCCCACCGCGCACTGTGAATATTTTCGAGTTCCGTCAGGAAGTCATCAACCAGTACGCCTCCTACGTCTCTTCCTTCGTTTATATCCGCGACCGGGACGTGCGCGCCTATGTGGACGCACAGATGCGGAGTGGGGTCTTCTGGCCTGATCCTCTTGCGCAACTCAACCCCAACTTCACGCCGGGCGGCAGCGTCAGTGACCTTGTCAGTCAAGGGGTCCTGCACCCGGACTGCGCCGCGCTGTTTGCGGCTGGTGAGCCGCGCTCTCCCCTCAACTTGCACGCCCACCAGCGCGACGCGGCTCGGCTGGCCCGTGAGGGGCGCTCGTATGTCGTGACCACCGGTACCGGTTCGGGCAAATCACTGACCTACATCCTCCCTATCGTGGACCACGTGCTGCGCCGCGGCAGCGGCAAGGGCATCCAGGCCATCGTGGTCTACCCGATGAACGCGCTTGCCAACAGTCAGGTGGAAGAACTCAGCAAGTTCCTGGGCGACAACGGACCCGTGACTTTTCGGCGCTACACCGGCCAGGAAAAACGCGAAGAAAAAGACGCCATCATCGCCAATCCGCCGGACATCCTGCTGACCAACTACATGATGCTGGAACTGATTCTCACCCGGCAGGACGAAGCCGCGCTGGTCCGGGCTGCTGAGGGCGTGCGCTTCGTGGTTTTTGACGAGCTTCATACCTACCGTGGGCGGCAGGGGGCAGACGTAGCGCTGCTGATTCGCCGCCTGCGCGAGAGACTAAGGGCCCCCGACGCCATTTGCGTCGGTACCAGCGCCACGATGTCGTCCAGTCCGGTGTATGCCGAGCGGCAAAGGGCTGTCGCGGACGTGGCCTCGCGGCTCTTTGGGTTGGACATGACCCCCGAGCAGGTCATCGGGGAAATGTTGGAGCGCGTGACCTCAGGCGAGCCGGGCACCGCCGAGCTGAAAGCTGCCGTGGCCGCGCCAGTGCCGTCCACCTTTGAAACCTTTATTCGCGACGCCTTGGTGGTGTGGCTTGAAAACATGGTGGGCCTCCGGTGGGACGGCGAGGCGAAGCGCTATGACCGACAACCACCACAGGCCGTGGCGGGGGACGGGGGGCTGGCGGCGCAGCTCGCCCTGGAAACGGGCCTCCCCGTGATGCAGTGCCTGGAAGCCCTGCAAGGCCGCCTCCTCGCCGGCAACGCTCTGCAGCACCCGGCCACGGGGCGACCGGTGTTCGCGTTTCGGCTTCACCAGTTCATCAGCAAGGCGGCCACCGTCTACGCCCCGCTGCTGCCCTGCGCCGAGCGCCTGGAACACCTCACGTTGCGCGGACAGGTGTACGCCCCGGAGAGTGGGCGCACCCTGCGGCTTTACCCACTGGAGTTTTGCCGCAACTGCGGGCAGGAATACTACTCAGTGCGCCGCGTCCCTGACCCTGACACGGGCCGTGAGGTGTTCGTGGCACGCGGCAATGAGGCCCGCCAAGAAAGCACGCCGGACGACGGCTATCTCTACCTCGGGGACCCCCCCTGGCCCCTGGACGAGGAGAAGCTGCTTGAGCGCCTGCCCGACAACTGGCTGGAGGAGAAGAACGGCCAACTGCGCGTGAAGTCCAGCCGCCGTGGGCAGCTCCCACGTACCGTGCGGGTGAGTGGTCTGGGTGAAGTGGGCCAAGCGGAAAGAGTCCGCGCCGCATTCATAGAAGGCGAATTCCGCTTCTGCTTGTGCTGCGGCGTGAGTTATCTGGGCCGCACCGGCAAGCTGACCAAGCTTGCCACCCTGTCGAGCGAGGGGCGCTCCACGGCCACGACGCTGCTCAGCATGGCGGCGGTGCAGGGGCTGAGAAAGTCCGACCTGCGGGACACCGCCCGCAAGATTCTGTCGTTTACGGACAACCGTCAAGACGCCTCTTTGCAGGCCGGGCACTTCAACGATTTCGTGTTCGTGGCCTCGCTGCGCGCCGCGTTGGCGCGGGCGCTTAAGGCAAGCCCACTCACGCTCGAAGACGTAGCCCAGAAGGTGTTTGCAGCGTTAGAGCTGGACCTCGCTGCGTTCGCCAGCGACCCCAACGTGCGCTTCGGCGAGCGCGACCGCACCCTCAAGACGGCCCACAACCTGATTGGCTACGCGCTCTATGCCGACCTTGCTGAAGGCCGCCGCCTGACCCTGCCCAACCTCGAAGGCGTGGACCTTGTGCGCTTCGAGTACCCCTACCTGCGAGAGGTTTGCGAAGCCCAAGACCTCTGGGAGCGGGCCCATCCGGCCCTGTCGGTGGTGCGCAGCGGCGTGGTCGAGGCGCGTGAGCGTGCCGCGCGGGCGCTGCTTGACTGGCTGCGGCAAAACCTCGCCATCAAGGCGCCTTACCTCGATCCCGACTATCTGGGCGCTGTGGTGCTGAACCTGGGCCTGATCCGCGAGGACAGCCCCCTGTCCCTACCGCCCGAAGAGGCGCAGAACCTCACCACAGCGCGGCGAGTGGTACTGGGCACGCTGCCACGCGACGAGGGACGCTCCACCGGGCGACTCTCTTTGAGCGCCCAGGGGGCTGTTGGCCGCTACCTGACGCGCCCGGAAACGCTCGCCTGGAGCCAGGCCCTGAAGCGCGACGATGTGGACGCCATCTTGCATGACCTCTTGCTGGCCCTCTCTGAGTTCATCGAGCAGGTGGAGCCGGGCGCCTACCAACTCAAGGGAACCAGTT
The DNA here is from genome assembly GCF_000008565.1 of Deinococcus radiodurans R1 = ATCC 13939 = DSM 20539. Classification (GTDB taxonomy): domain Bacteria; phylum Deinococcota; class Deinococci; order Deinococcales; family Deinococcaceae; genus Deinococcus; species Deinococcus radiodurans. The sequence goes on from NC_000958.1 coordinate 159,838, forward strand.
TCACTTGGCACGCCGGGCCGGGCACCGAGCCGTCCGTGGACGCCTTGCGGGTGCTGCGTCCCGCGGGCAGCGAAGCGCCGCGCGTCAACTCGTTTTTCCTCTCGCTCTACCAGCAGCCCGCCGCCGAGTTTCGTGACCTTCACGGCGCCGAACACACCGCGCAGATTCGCGCTGAGGAACGCGAGAAGCGTGAAGAAGCCTTCCGCGCCGGCACCCTCCCCGCGCTGTTTTGCTCGCCCACCATGGAACTGGGCGTGGATATCAGCGACCTGAATGTGGTGCACCTGCGCAACGTGCCGCCCACCCCGGCCAACTACGCGCAGCGCTCCGGGCGTGCTGGGCGCAGCGGGCAGCCCGCACTGGTGATGACCTACGCCACCACCGGTAACAACCATGACCAGTATTTCTTCCGGCGCCCGGGGCTCATGGTGGGCGGCAGCGTCTCTACCCCGCGGCTAGAACTGGGCAACGAGGCGCTGGTCAGGTCGCATGTGCACGCCATCTGGCTGGCCGAGACCGGCCAGAAGTTGCCGCCTTCGGTGGCCGAGCTGCTTGACGTGAATGGTGAAGACCCCACTCTGGCGCTGCTGCCGGACTTCCAGCATCCGTTTCAGGATGAGGGCGTACAAAAGCGCACTCTGATTCGGGCACGGCAGCTCATCGCTGGTCTGGGCGTGGACCTCACAGGGACCGGGTGGTACAGCGAGGAATGGCTCACTTACACCGTCAAACACGCCGCCCGTGAGTTTGACCGGGCCTGCGACCGCTGGCGTGACCTTTACCGCAGCGCCCTCTCGCAGCTTCACCTCAACAACGCCGTGCTGGCCGACGCGGGCAAACGCCACCTTCAGGAACAGGCGCGCCGCCTGCACGCTGAGGCGAACACGCAGCTCAGCTTGCTGCGCAGTCCTGAAGGCGAGCTGTCGGACTTTTACACCTACCGCTACTTGGCTTCTGAGGGCTTCTTACCGGGATACAACTTCGCGCGTCTGCCCCTCTCGGCTTACATACCCGGACGGCGCGGCGCGAAGGCAGGAAGGGACAGCTACCTCTCGCGGCCCCGCTTTCTGGCGCTCTCTGAGTTCGGGCCAAACGCCATCGTCTATCACAACGGCGCGAAGTACGAGGCCCACAAAGTCATCGTGCCGGCCCGCGGTGAAACCAGTGAACTGCCCACAGTGAGTGCCCAGCGCTGTGAGCAGTGCGGCTACCTTCACCATGGCAGCGGCGACGTTCAGGGCGATCAGGGTGCCCGCGACGTGTGCGAGAACTGTCAGGCCCAGCTCGCGCCCCCGCGCCCGGACCTCTTCCGCATGACCTCAGTGGCGACCCGCCGCCGCGAGCGCATCAGCAGTGACGAAGAAGAGCGGCGCCGGATCGGCTTTGACGTCAAGAGCGGCATGCGCTTCGCTTCGCGCGGGGGGCGGGCCGACCGCGTGCAGGCGCTGGCAGCCACCGACGCGCCGCTGCTGCGCCTGACTTACGGCGACGGCGCGACGCTCTGGCGCATCAACTATGGCTGGCGCAACCGCGAAAACAAGCAGGAACTCGGCTTTCTCTTTGACCCCGAGACCTCACAGTGGCTCAGCAAGCAGGGGCACGAACGGAAGCTCAAGGCCGCCGGAGGACGGGACGTGGCCGTGCAGCGAGTGATTCCCTATGTGGAAGACACCCGCAATGTGCTGCTGATTGAGCCGGCCCTTCCTCTGGATGCGGGCGGCATGGCTACGCTGATGAGCGCTCTCAAAAACGCTGCGCAGCTCACCTACCAGCTGGAGGACAGTGAGCTCGCGGCCGAGTTGCTGCCCGACAGCCAGGAGCCGCGCCAAATTCTGCTGTACGAAGCGTCCGAAGGCGGGGCCGGCGTACTGCAAGATTTGGTGTTCCGCTCGGGGGCGCTGGGTGAAGTGGCCGCCGCGGCGCTGGGCCTGCTGCACTTTGACCCCCTGACGGGCGAGGATCACGGGCACGCCCCCCACGCGGCGGAGCGCTGCGAAGCGGCCTGCTACGACTGTCTGATGACTTATGGCAACCAGACGTTTCATGACCTGCTTGACCGCTTCGCCGTGCGCGAACTGCTGCTGCGACTGCGTGAGGCGCGGGTCACCTTGCCCGGTGACGCAGGCGACCCTTTTGAGACCCTCTGCGCGGCGTGCGGCAGTGAACTGGAGCGCGAATGGTTGCGCTTTGTGCGGGATGAGGGCCGGCGTCTGCCGTCACACGCGCAACTGCTCGTGCCGGACCACTACGCCCGCCCGGACTTCGCGTACGCCGAGCAGGCGGCCCTGATCTTCATCGACGGGCCCCACCACGACCAGCCTGGTCAGACAGGCCGCGACGCCCGACTGCGCGAAGAGTTGGAGTTTGCCGGGTATACCGTCGTGCCCTTTACGCATGACCGCAGCACCTGGCCGGCGCAACTTGCCCGCTACGCATTCATTTTCGGGGAAGGATAACTATGACGTTTGATATCGGTTCAATGGTGCGTGCCCGTGGGCGCGACTGGGTGGTGCTGCCTGAAAGCGGCGCGGACTTCCTGCTGCTGCGTCCCCTGGGCGGCAGCGACGCAGAAATCGCGGGCGTGTACGCCGGGGAGGGTGGGGAGGAGGTCACCTCGGCAGCGTTCGCCCCCCCGAGCCCCGCGGCCTTCGGGACCGCGAGTGGAGCGCGGCTGCTGCTGAACGCGGCCCGGCTGGCGGTGCGCAGCGGCGCTGGGCCCTTCCGGTCCCTGAGCCGCCTGGGCGTGGAGCCGCGCCCGTACCAGCTGGTGCCGCTCCTCATGGCCCTGCGCCAGAGCCCGGCCCGGCTGATGATCGCCGACGACGTGGGCATCGGGAAGACGGTGGAAGCCGCCTTAATCGCCCGCGAGCTGCTGGACCGGGGCGAGATCGACCGCCTGACGGTCCTGTGCCCACCGCACCTGGCGGGACAGTGGGTGGAGGAATTGCGGGTCAAGTTCGGCATCGACGCGGTGGCCGTGCTGCCCGGCACCGCCCGGCGCCTGGAAAAGGGCTGTAACCCTGGCCAGAGCGTCTTTGAGCGCTACAAATTCACGGTGGTCAGTCTCGACCTCGTGAAGTCGGACCGGTGGCGGCAGGACTTTCTGACCAATGCGCCCGATTTCGTCATCGTGGACGAGGCGCACGCCAGTGCTGAGGGCGAGGGCATGGGCACCAAGCGCCACCAACGCTACCGGCTGCTCGAAGACCTCGCCAGGAAGGAAGACCGGCACCTGATTCTGGTCACCGCCACGCCCCACAGCGGCAAGGAAGACGCCTTCCGCAGCCTGCTGCGGCTGCTCAATCCCGACTTCGCCAGGCTGCCACTCGACCTCAGCGGGGCGCAAAACGAGCGTGCCCGCGCGACCCTGGCCCGGCACCTCGTGCAGCGCGGGCGTAAGGACATCGCAGAGTACCTGCAGGAAGACACTCCTTTTCCAACCCGGCGCGACGCCGAGCTGCACTACGCCTTGCACCCGGACTACGCCGCCCTCTTTGACGACGTGCTGGCCTACGCCCGCGAGAGTGTCCACGTGCCCGGCGAGGCCCAGAGCCGCACCCGCATTCGCTGGTGGGCGGCGCTGGGGCTGCTGCGGGCGCTGGCGAGTAGTCCGCAGGCCGCCGCCGCCACCCTGCGCGAGCGGGCCATAGCGGCGGACGACGGAGAGACCGACGAAGCGGTGATCGACCGGCTGGGCCGCGAGCTGGTGCTTGACCCCGAAGAGGGCGAGGACAGTGCCCTGGACATGACTCCTGGGGCTCAGGTGGACGGTGAGCAGAGTGAAACCACCGGGCGGCTGCTGACGCTGGCGAGCCGGGCCGACGCCCTGGCCGGGGCCAAGGACAACAAACTGAAGCTGCTGACGGCGCAGGTGCAGGGGCTCGTCGATCAGGGATTTGCGCCCATTGTGTTTTGCCGCTTTATTGCCACCGCAGAGGCCGTGGCCGAGCACCTCCGGGGGGCCCTGAAAGGCAGCGAAGTGCTGGCGGTCACCGGACGTCACACGCCCGACGAGCGGGTGGACCGGGTGGAAGAGCTCGCCCGCGCTGAGCGGCGGGTGCTGGTGGCGACCGACTGCCTCTCTGAGGGCATCAACCTGCAGGCGGCTTTCAGCGCTGTGATCCACTACGACCTGCCCTGGAACCCCACCCGACTCGACCAGCGCGAAGGCCGGGTCGACCGCTACGGGCAGGCCAGCCCCGAGGTGCGGGTGCTGACCATCTACGGCGAGGACAACCGCATTGACACCCTGATTCTGGAGGTGCTGGTGCGCAAGCACCGCTTGATTCGCGCCACGCTCGGCACCAGTGTGCCGGCGCCGGAAGAGGCCGAGAGCCTGCTCGACGTGCTGCTCAGCCGGGTGCTGAACGCGCAGGGGCGCGAAGTGATTCAGCCGCTGCTCTTTGAGGACGTGCAGGCCTTTGACCTCAAGTGGCGCGACGCCGCCGAAGGGGAAAAGAAATCGCGCAGCCGCTTTGCCCAGAACAGCATCCGCCCCGAAGAAGTGGCGAGCGAGTTGCGGGCAGTCCGTGAAGCGCTAGGGGACGCGCACGCGGCGCAAGACTTTGTGCTCGACGCTCTGAGTGGAGCCGGCGTGAGTGTTTCACCGCGTGTGGACGGCAGCTTCGAGGCCGACCCCGCGCAGGCGGACGTGAGGCCCGAGTACCGCGATTTCCTGCGTGGGGCGCGGCGTTTTCGCTTCGACGCCCAGACTGAGCGCGGCGTGACCCCGCTTGCCCGCAACCACCCCCTCGTGGAGCAGCTCGCCAGTACGGTGCTGGGGCAGGCGCTCGACGCTCCGCTGGAGGCGGCGGCCAAACGGGTGGGCGTGATTCGCACCTCCAAGGTTGCCACGCAGACCACGCTGCTGCTGCTGCGTCACCGCTTTCACCTCACGGGGCGCAAGGGCAACCGGACGTGGCAGACGCTGGCTGAGGAACTCGACCTGCTCGCCTACGCGGGGCGGGCACCGGCGGACGGGAAAGGCGGCTGGCTGGACGCCGAAGCCACCCGCGCCCTGCTCGCCCTGACGCCCGAAGGCAACCTCGACCCGGTGCAAAAAGAAGACCGCTTGACCCGCGTTCTGGCCGACGTTCAGGGCCTGGACGGGCCCCTGATGGCCCGCGCTCAGGAGCGCGCCGCCGCGCTGCTGGAGGCGCACGAGCGGGTGCGTGGGGCCGCGCGCGGGCAGGGCGTGACCTACAGCGTGGAACCGCCCGGCCCCCCAGACCTGCTCGGCATTTACGTCTTCCTGCCCCTGCCCAAACTTGGAGCCCTGTCTTGACCACCCAACTACATCATGTCCGCCTGCACGGCCTGGGCCTGACCGACGATTTTCTGCTGCAACTTTCCGACCGCGCCCAGACGGGCAAGGTCGAGGGGGCCACTCCCGCCAGCTACGACCTGCCCCCCAAGACCAGTCTGGAAGAAGCCATTCAGGACGCCTGGGACGACGCCCGCAAAGCGTGGGCGAAATACCAGCAGCACGGCACCGACGCCTGGGCTGGATGGGTGCGGCCTCTGCTGCGCGCGCTGGACTACAACTTCGTGGGGGGCGGCGCGGCGGGCGGCAAATACGCCGTGGGCCACCTCACGGAAACCGGGGACGTGCCGCTGCATTTCACCCGGCAGCCGGACCTTGACCGCGTGACCGACGAAACCGGGCTGCGCGTCAGTCCGCACGGCCTGATGCAGGGCTACCTGAACGCGACGCCGGAGCATCTGTGGGGCCTCGTGACCAACGGCGAGACGCTGCGGCTGCTGCGCGACAACGCCCAGGTGACGCGCCCGGCCTACGCCGAGTTCCAGATTGGCGAGATGCTGCGCACCGAGGACGCCCGCGCCTTCCGGGTGCTGTGGCTGCTGCTCCACCGCACCCGGCTGCGCGGCGGCAAGGTGGGGCCGCTGGAAGCCTGGAACGAGGCGAGCAAGGTGCTCGGCCAGCGCGCCAACGACACCCTGCGCGACGGGGTACAGCTCGCCATCGAGCACCTCGGGACCGGCTTTTTGCGGCACAACCCGGAGCTGCTGGAGCGCACGCGCAGCGGCGAAGTCAAGGCCGAGGACCTCTACCGCGCGGCCCTGACCACCGTGTATCAGATGGTGTTCCTGTTCGTCACCGAGGACCGCGACCTGCTGTTTGCGCGGGATGAAGACGGCGAATACCTTCCCGACGCGCAGACCCGCGCCCGCGCCGCGCACTACCTGACCCGCGCCCTGCGGCAGAAAGCCGGCAGCGTAAACGGCAACCCGCTGCACCACGACGCTTACGTGGCCTGGGAGCGGCTGCTGGGCTACCTGCGCGGCGGCTTTGCCCCGCTGGGCCTGCCGGCGCTGGGCAGCCTGCTGTTTCAGCCGACCCTGCTCAGTGGCCTGAAACTCGGCAACGACGCTTTTTACGGCGCCGTGCGCGCCCTGAGCGAAATCAGCGTGAACGGCAGCCTGCGTCCGGTGAACTACGCGGGCCTGGACTCCGAGGAGCTGGGCAGCATCTACGAGAGCCTGCTGGAACTGGTGCCCCGCATCGAGCCGGGGCCCCGCTTCTCGCTGACCGTGCTGCCCGGCAATGAGCGCAAAAGCACCGGCAGTTACTACACGCCGGGCAGCCTGATTGACCTGCTGCTGGACAGCGCCCTTGACCCGGTGATCGAAGACGCCGTACGTGACAAGCTCCCGGAAGACGCCATCGCCGCGCTTAAAGGTCTCAAGGTGATCGACCCGGCGTGCGGCTCGGGGCACTTCCTGATTGCCGCCGCCCGCCGCATTGGAGCGCGGCTGGCCGAACTGGAAGAGGAAACCAGCCTCCCCAGCCCCCGCGCCCTGCGAAAAGCCACCCGCACCGTCATCGCCCACTGCATCTACGGGGCGGACATCAACCCCATGGCGATTGAGCTGGCCAAAGTCGCCCTGTGGCTCGAAAGCCAGGACGCGGGCCGGCCCCTGGCCTTCCTCGACCACCGCCTGCGCGTGGGCAACAGCCTGCTGGGCGCCACGCCCGAGCTGATGAACGCCGAGGACGAGATTCCCGAAAAGACCGTGCGCGGCGTGACCAGCCGGGCCGTCAGGGCCCATACCCTTCACCTGCCCGACGAAGCGTTCAGCGCCATTTAAGGTGACGACAAGAAAACCGTCTCGGAGCTGAAAAAGCGCAACAAGGCCGAGCGTGAGGCCCTGATTCGCGCTGCCAAAGGCGAACAGAGCCTGTTCGACGTGTCCGGCGACCTCGCGCCCCTCACGGCAATGGTGCGGGCGCTGGACAAAATCGAACCCGACAGCGCCGAGCACGTGCAGGCGCAGCAGAGTACCTACCACGCCATTCGCCAGAACGCCCGCTTGCAGGAGCAGCAGCGCCTGGCCGACGCCTGGTGCGCCGCCTTCGTCGCCCCCAAGACCCCCGGCCAACCCGCGCTAACCACCGCCACGCTGCACGCCCTGAAACGCACGCCGGACGCCCCCGCCCTGCAACCCGTGCGGCAACTGGTGAGCGACGTGGCCGCGCAGTACGCCTTCCTGCATCCGCACATCGAGTTTCCCGACGTGTTCGGAGACGCGCAAAAAGGTGGCTTCGACTGCGTGCTGGGCAACCCACCGTGGGAACACACGGAATTGAAGGAAAAAGAGTGGTTTGCGCCGCGAAAACCAGAAATTGCCGACGCCGCCACCGGAGCACTCCGCAAGAAAATGATTGAAGGACTGGCCGAGAATGACCCAAAGCTCTACGCCGACTTCCTGTTCGCCCGGCGTGAAGCAGACGCCGTGAGTCATTTCGTTTCGGCCAGCGGGCGCTATCCACTGACGGCGCGGGGGCGCATTAACACCTACGCGATTTTCAGCGAGCTTTGCCGAAACAGTCTCAATCCTTGCGGACGCCTGGGCATCATCGTGCCGACGGGCATTGCCACCGACGACACCACCAAGTTCTTCTTCCAGAGCTTGATGGACAAAAAGTCGTTGGTGAGCCTGTACGACTTTGAGAACCGCGAAGGCATTTTCCCTGGCGTACACCGCTCATTCAAGTTCTGCATGTTGACAGCCAGCGGCGAGAAGCGTCCCAACAATGCCGCGCAGTTCGCTTTCTTTGCCCTGAATGCCGACGAAGCCCGCGACCCCGGCAAGGTGTTCAGCCTCTCCCCTGCCGAAATTGCCCTGCTGAACCCCAACACCCGCACCGCGCCCGTGTTCCGCAGCAGCCGTGACGCGGCCATTACGAAGGGCATTTACCAGCGCGTACCCGTACTGCTCAATGAGGCGACGGGAGAGAATCCCTGGGGCATCAGCTTCAAGCAAGGGCTGTTCAATATGACCAGCGATTCCGGCCTGTTTCGCACCGCCGCGCAACTGGACGCCGAGGGCTGGACGCTGGACGGCAACCGCTACCGCAAAGGCCCGGCGCAGATGCTTCCTCTGTACGAAGCCAAGCTAATGCACCAGTTTGACCACCGCTTCGCCACCTACACCGAGAATGGTGAGACGCGGGACATAACCAGCGCGGAAAAGGCTGACCCGGATTGCTTGCCGTTGCCGCGGTACTGGGTAGCAGAAGCGGAAGTAGAAGACCGCCTGATTCAGAAAGATAAAAACGGGCGCGTGACTTGGGAATGGACTCGGGATTGGTTGATGGGCTTTCGGGATATAGCACGGGTCACAGATGAGCGAACAGCGATTTTTGGCCTTTTTCCACCCTATGGCTCGGGAAACACAATGCCATTTATGTTTTCTGGCACTTCGGCACTAGCTGCGTCAGCCTTGTTTATTGACTCCGGCACGACTTGGAGACGCGAGGTAAACTTAGGAGGTGCTGCGCGTCTGGCGACCCTCCACTTTGACTCGTGACCAGCTGGAAGAACGACGGCTGTATGCTCAGCAGCTCCTCGCCGCAGGTGAGGTCAATGCCAAGGAGATCGCGGCTTCGGTCGGCGTTTCCGAAAGTACAGTCCGCACCTGGAAACAGCGTCTCCGAGAACGAGGCAGCCTCCAGGCCACCCGAGCGGCTGGGCCTTCACCGCGCCTGAGGCCAGAACAGCGCACGCAACTGGGGGAGATCCTGCGCGCAGGACCGCTGGCCGCCGGTTATCCCGACGCGCGTTGGACGACCTCCCGCGTGCGGGAGGTCATTGGCCTGCAATTTGAGGTGTGGTACCACGCCGATCACGTCAGGAAGTTGCTTCACCAGCTTGGCTTCAGTCCTCAGAAGCCAGAATCGCGTGCCTTGGAACGCGATGAGCAGGCGGTTCAGACCTGGGTCGAGCAGACGCTCCCCAGCTTGAAAAAAAAAGGTTGAGCAGGGTATGACTCTCGTCTTCCTCGATGAAAGTGGCTTCAGCCTGAAACCGACGGTGACCCGGACTTGGGCCGTCCGAGGACAAACGCCGATCATCACGGCCAAAGCCAGTTGGGACAAGCTCTCGACTATTGGTGCGATAACGACTACGGGCCAGTTCTTACAACAGACCTACCCAGGCGCCATTCGAGGCCAGCAGGTCGTGGCGTTCTGCCGACATCTCCTCCGCCACGTCCAAGGCAAGCTCGTTGTGTTGATGGACAACGCTCGTATCCACAAAACGAAGGCCCTGAGGGCCTTCGTCGAGCAGCAGCCCCGTCTTACCGTCGAGTATCTCCCGCCCTACGCTCCTGAACTCAATCCCATTGAGCGGGTGTGGGCCTACATAAAAGGATCAGTCCTCGGAAACTTCTGCCCCAAAACTGTCGGTGAGTTGAAGGCAAGGCTAAACTCCGCGTGGCAACGTGTTCGTTACATTCGGCTTCCCCAGCGCCTTACTCACCGCTACTGTTCGTCTCCAACCTAAGCCGGAGTCAATAGTGACATGAATAGTTATGTCTTGGATTACAGTGCACGTCAGAAAGTCGGCGGTACACATCTGACTTACAACTACCTCAAGCAATTCCCCGTCCTCCCACCCTCCGTCTTCAACCCTTCCCGCCTTGCCTTCATTACGCCGCGTGTGCTGGAGCTGACGTACACGGCCCACGACCTGTCCGGCTTTGCCCGTGACCTCGGCTACGCGGGCGAGCCGTTTACCTGGGATGACGAACGCCGCTTCTGGCTGCGGGCCGAACTGGACGCGCTGTATTTCCTGCTGTACGGCATTGAGCGCCCGGACGTGGACTACATCATGGAGACGTTCCCCATCGTGAAGCGCAAGGACGTGGCAGCGCACGGAAGCTACCGCACGAAGGAAGCGATTCTGAGCGTGTACGACGAGCTGACGGCGCTGGGGCTGGAGCGCCTGCACGAGTACGCCAGCCGTGTACCGGGCGGTGCGGTGGCGGGCGGCTGGGGGCCTGAATGAGTTCATTACGTAGCACTTGTCAGGATTCTGGTACTATCTGGTGGTACCATGACTAAGGTGAGTGGCAGACATCAACGGACGTTAGAGCAGATTTTTGCCCGTCCGATCTCTGGCACCATTCATTGGGACGCGATAGAAAAGTTACTTGTTCACCTGGGAGCAGAAATCAGTGAGGGAAGTGGTTCACGGGTTCGTATCAGCCTTCGTGGGGTACGCGCCGTGTTTCATCGCCCTCATCCCCAGCCCACAACCGATAAAGGGGCCGTGAATGATGTCAGGAAACTTTTAGAAAACGCCGGTATACGTCCTGAATAATTAGTAGAAGCAATGGCATCATTTGCAAGGAAAACCAAGATGACGACTTTAGAATATCGAGGCTATATAGGTAGCGTGACCTTTGATGCGGAAGCGGAAATTCTGCATGGCACGGTAGTCAACACCCGTGACGTCATTACCTTTCAGGGCGAGAGTGTCTCTGAGATCAAGCAGGCTTTTAAAGAGAGTGTAGAAGATTATCTGGCTTTCTGTGCCGAGCTGGGCGAGGAACCAGAAAAACCTATGAGTGGTAAATTTAATGTCAGGATTTCGCCTTTGCTCCACGCCCAGGCAGTTGCAATGGCACAGTCGCAAGAAATCAGCCTCAATACGTTGGTCGAACGCGCTATAAACGATGTGGTAAACCGCTCAGCTTCTGTGGATGCTCAGTCAGCTCAAGACCACCAACCGAATACGGACGAAGAGTGTGATAGCGACAGGGAAATATATGATGTTGCTATACATTGGAGCGGCACAAGACTTGCAAAGGCATCGTCTGTCATGACGTCTATGCAGCAATCTCTTGAAGTTCGGGTAACGAACTGATGCCCCGTAGAACCAGCCAGGAAGTGTCTCAAGCCGAGTCAATGGTATTGGATGCACTCACATACAACCGGTTCGTTGCGGGTGTGCAGCCCACCCGTATCGAACTGGGCGAGGTCAGTGCCAGCGCTAAGCCCTCGGATTTTCAGGAGCTTGACGTCAGAGTAGACAGTCATTTCAAGGTGCAGTGTCTCAAATCGAATGCTCAGGCCCGTACTTTTGAGATAGATGCCCAACTAGAACTGCATTTCATTGCCGCGAATGAACAGAAGGTAGGGCAATTTGTTTGCCTGTACCACCTGTCTTACCTATCGGTAGAGGCACTGAGCGACGCGCTCCTCGAAGAATTTGCACGCCGGAACGCGCCTGTGAACGTCTGGCCATTTATGCGGGAGCTGGTGCTGAATCTAACGCAGCGCTTCGGCTGGACCGGCTTCGTTCTGCCTAGTTTTCTTATTCCGCCTAGTCCTGAAAAGGCGTCAGACCCGGAAACAGCATCACATGATGCAGAAGTCGTCCCGGCTTCCAAGAAACCTCGCAAGGCTAAGACGAAAGCATGAGCGACGCTGCCATTTCGTGTTCTTGGAAGCCTTTTTTCCGCGAGTTGGCGACCCGGCTTCTGGACTATGAAGACCGCCAGCCTGAACTGCTTGCTGCGCTGCGTGACGCGAGCATCAGCATCAACCATGACGAAGGGGAGCCCCTGCGTGAAGTAGACCCATTCACGTTCTTCTCTTTGGTCCTCAAGCACACCTCAGACGCCACAGCTTTGCCGCTGTTTGCCAGGGTTGGGGCCGCTCTGGGGGTTCAGGCTCCTTCTCCTACAGACCTGATAGGCGTGCCGTGGAGCAACCCCATGAATGCCTGGTTTTTTGCTTATCGCAGTCAGCGTCAACCGGGGGACGTACCGCTCCTCTGGCGACTGGCGCGGCAGGCAGTGGCCGGTATTCTGGACGCTCAGACCTTTGAGGACGCCCTGAAGATTCGCAAGGTGGCGCTGCCCAAGCTGACCCAGGGTCTTTTCTGGCTCAACCCCGAGCGATTCCTGGCCCTCAATGCTGTCAATGTGCCTTATCTGCAGGCGCGTGGTCTTCAGGCGGCTGGTCAGGTTCAGACTCTTGCAGAGTATGAGACCGTTCTGGAGGCGGCTCACAAGCTCAACCCTGACTTTGCGGCTTTGTCGCACCGGGCGTGGCTCAACAGCCAGACGGCGGCTCTGGAAGGCAATCATTTCCCGTTTGCCCGGTATCAAGCCGACGCGCAGGAATTTGCGGGGGACAAAGTCAAGGGCAACCTCGTGCTTGACCGCCGTTACGCGCCACTGCTGCTGGACTTGATGGCCGGCGAGTGGGAGACGCTGAAGCCCTCACGCTCGCCCTACAGCGGTCGGGAGCAACTCGCCGTCAAAGTGGCGCTGGGCGGCGGCGTCAAGACCGATGGCGGCGCCTTTGCGCGGGCGCTGCTGTTCGCCGACGACAGTGGGTTCGAGTACGTGCCTTTCTCAGCGGGGCTGACCCTGGAAGCCGGGCTGCCTGATGGCCGGGGAGACGGGCCCCGGCAGGCGCTGCAGGAGCCCGCTCGCCAGCACACCCTGCTGACGGCGCTCAATGCCCCTTTGCCGGCTGGCCTGGAAGCGACCCTCACCCTGAATACAGATTTTGGGGCCCTGTTTTTGTTGCCGCTGGGACCCGGGCGAGAAGCCGAGGCCGCGCAGCAGCTTCAGCAGTACATGTCGGGCGTGGGCCGCAGTCGCCGCTTGCGCGTGGGCCTGAGCCTGCTTCCCGAGCACCTCGAATCCGACAAGTTCCCCGAGCTGCTGGACGCGGCCCTGACATACCTTGACGCCCTTGTGGACCTGCTCGACGGCCTGATGCGTCCCAGCGAGGAGACATCGACTGAGGAAATTGGGGTTCCCGGCACCCGGCCTGTCGCCCCGACACCAGCGGCCTTCGTTCCAGTGCCGGGCGTGCCGCTCAACCAGATTCTTTATGGCCCTCCCGGCACCGGCAAGACCTACCGCGTGGTGGACGAGGCGCTCTCGGTCCTTGACCCGGCTTTCTTATCTGCTCACCCCGGCAGCGAGGGCCGCGCGGCCCGTAAAGCCCGCTACGACGAGCTGGCCGCGCAAGGTCAGATCTCCTTCGTGACCTTCCACCAGTCTTTCGGTTACGAAGACTTCATTGAGGGCATCAAGCCGGTGATGTCCGGCGGGGCCCTCTCTTACGTGCTGCAAGACGGCGTGTTTCTGGAAGCGGTGCGGTCTGCCGGTGGTGCCCTCGCGCCGGCGGCACCGGAAGCTGGTCCCTCGACTGAAACACAGCCGCTGGTGCGCCCGGACGCGCAGGTCTGGCGAATGTACATTGACGGCACAGCGCCGGTCAGCCGCATCCGTGACCTGAGTCTGGGCCGTGGCGAGCTGAGGATGGGCAGTTACGGGAAGCCGCCGCGCGATTTGACCCAAGCGGGCGTTGAGGACCTCAGCGGGCGACAGCTTCTTTTTAAGGAGAGCGTTCGTGTAGGGGACCTTATGCTGCTCGCCACTGCCGCCGACCGCATCGGGGCGGTGGGCGTGGTGACTGGCGACTACCGCTTTGACCCGCACAGTGACCCGACGTTTGCCACCGATTACGCCCACACCCGCTCTGTGAAGTGGTTGGCCCAAGACCTGAATGTCGGCGCCACCGAGACGCTTGGAAAATCGTTCGCCCCCCCGACCCTGCAGCGGGTGGCCGATGTGACCCCGGCACAAGTGCTTCAGGCCCTCGGTGTGTCTACGGCAGGCGGAGAGACCGCTCATGCGCCCACGCCGCGCCCGCACGTCCTGATCATCGACGAGATCAACCGCGGCAACATCTCCAAGATTTTTGGGGAACTGATCACCCTGCTCGAAAGCGGCAAGCGGACCGGGGCGCCGGAAGCCCTGACCGTCACCCTGCCCCTGAGCCGCCGCCCCCTCAGCGTGCCGCAGAGCCTTTACGTCATCGGCACCATGAACACCGCCGACCGCAGCCTGACCCTGCTTGACGCCGCGCTGCGCCGACGCTTCGTCTTCCGGCCCGTGTGGCCCCAGCCCGAGGTTCTGCCGGTGCTCGACCTTGGCGGCACGGCCCTGGACCTGCGCAAGTTCCTGCACGTCATCAACGACCGCATCGAGCGCCTTCTCAGCCGCGAGCAGGTCATTGGACACGCCTACTTGCTGGGGCTGCCCGCCACGCTGGGCGGCGTATCCAGTGCTCTACGCGAGCGCATTTTGCCGCTGCTGGAAGAGTATTTCTTTGAGGACTGGAGCAAGATCCGTGAGGTTCTCGGCGATGAGAGCAAGGCGGAAGCGCTGCAGTTCATTCACCGCAGCGGCTCAGGGCCCGAGCTGCGTTACCGCCTGAATCCTGAGGCCTTCGAGAACATTGAAGCCTTCACCGGAGTTTATGCGGGCGTCAGCGATCAAGATTTCCCGTTTGACGCCTGATGCCAGGGGCGCCTCCTCCGAATCAAGCCCCGCATTTTGAGGTCCGTGAGCACGACCTCTTGGTGCCTGGCATCCGTCGTCCTGAGTGGAAGGCCAATGTCACGGCTCTGCCCCCGGCAGTCTTTGAAGCCGTGCAGGCTGCCTTGTTCGACCCTCGGTATGAGCTGAGCCCGGTGGCCACCATGACCCGCTTTGAGGGCCGTGCGGCCCTGAAGCTCACGCAGTGGGTGGGGCTCCTGCGTACCCCAGACGGCGCGACGGTGGAGATCTTGCCCAAGACCCACGAGCGCCCGGGCACTCGCACCGGAGCCGAGTCCCTGGAGCGCAGCCGCGCACTGCTGCTGCGTATGCTCGCCGCCACCGACGAGCGCTTCCGGGTGGCGCCGCCAGCCGAGTTGCAAACCGCCCACATGCCGCTTTACGAGGTGGTCATCCGCTACGCCCTGGAAGGCGTCCGCGCCGCCGTTCGCCGGGGCATTCCACACGCTTATGTTCCGGTGCAGGAGGAACGCCCTGGACTGCGGGGCCGGCTGGACCTTCCCCGGCAGGTGCGGCAACCGCCCCACCGCGCCCACCTGCTCCACGTCACCTACGACGAATTTTTGCCGGACCGGCCTGAGACACGCCTGACCCGCCTTTCGGTAGAACGTCTCGCTGCCCTGACCCGCCTGCCGGCCAACCAGCGCTTGGCCCGCGAACTCCTTCATGCTCTGGATGAGGTGCCCCCGAGCCGCAACGTCAACGTGGACTTCGCGGCGTGGCGGCTGGGCCGGGGGCACACCCACTTTGCGCCGCTTGAGGCGCTGTGCCGCATGGTGCTTTATGAACTCAATCCCATAGTGGCTGGGAAAAAAACCCAGGCTCACGCGCTGCTGTTCGACATGAATGTGGTCTACGAGGCTTACGTGGCCCAGCTTCTGCGTCGCCTTTACCCGACGTGGACGGTTGCTACCCAGGTCACCCAGCGGGCCCTGGGAGACGCTGACGGCCTTCCCGCCTTCCGGTTGCGCCCCGACCTGTTGCTGCGCACAGAAGAGGGGCAGGTCATCGTCGCGGACACCAAGTGGAAGCGCCTTGAGGCCGACAAAGCCCCCACCTACGACGTGGCCAATGCAGACGCCTATCAAATGCTCGCCTATAGCGAGGCCTTTCAGCACAGCGCGGCGTACACGCACAAGGCCCTCTGGCTGATCTACCCCCGATTGCCCGGCCTGCCACCTGTCAGTGCTCCCATCCGCCTTGGGCAGGGGCGCACCCTCAGCATCGTCACCATTGACCTGAATCAGGCGGACCCTGGGGCACAATGGCCAGCTTCGGTCTTGACCTGAACACACTCAGCGGTACGCACGAGGGCAGCAGCTGACCTCCCACAGCTCATCCTCTGCTCTCAAGGGCCAGGCACGATGTCCTTAATACCTAACAGGTTGAGATGCCATCCGGCCCTGCTCGGGGGATCAACAGTTTGTCATCTCCCGCCTAGAGAGGCAGCAGAGGATTGAGACTGCGCCTGAGTTGATCGACTTGATCATCGAGGGTGGCCGACGACACCGCTGCGGCCAACACACGGGCTAATGCCGCCGCCTGAATTTCCCCGCTGCGGCAGCGCTCTTCCAGCCGCTCCCATTGGTCGGGGCTGAAACGTTTGCGCAAGTACAGGTGCAGCGTTCCCTTATGGGCTTCCCACTGCTCCGTGGGCGACCTGCTTTCTAACGCTGCCAACTGTGCGAGGAGTTCGCTTTGCTCAGCCTCGACCACTTTCTGCCGCTTTGCAGTCAGCTCCGACAGCCGCTGCTCACGTTCACGGCGAGGTTCGACGAACTCTTCCGGAAGCTGATATTTGCCTGGATTCTCGATGAAGTCCGCAACCAGGCCGCCGGGATTACGTACCGTGCCGCCCGTGCTGGCCCTGCGGCTTTCCAGAAACCGCAGGCCTCCTCCACCCGTTCCGGGTGCTGCGCGGCCAGAGCTGTGGCGCGTGAGACCGTCACGCCCGCGTGGCGCAGCAAGACCACGAGCGCCGGATCCGCCGCTCCCCTCTCCGCAAAGGTGTAAGAGGCGTAGGCCTTCTTGCCGCGCCCCTCAATGCTCACGGCTTCCAGATACCTGTTGGCCAGCAACTCGTCATGGGCCGCTTCAAGAGCGCGGCGAACAAGGTCCGTGCGTTCGGTGGTGAGGCCGGTCGCCAGCCGCCACTCCGCCAAAGGAACACGTAACTGATCAAGCAATGTCCCGTCATCTTGCCGCCGGTGTGCCTGCAACGTCCGGTACAGGGCGCGTGCCGGTGGCTGCTCCAACTGATGAAGCAATTGGCCGTCCAGCACCTGAGAGACACCGTTGCGGATGCTGGCGGCCAGTTGCTCACCCAAACGGATGCTCAGGGTCGCTTCGCCGTCCAACATGCTGAGGGCGTTGGCATCTTCAGCGTCACGGTAACGGATGCCTTCAAGAAACCTCACACCCACGTTGTCCCAAGTCACCCTGCCCGACGCGTTGGCGACAGAAGTCTTACGGCCCACGATCACGCTCGTCAGGTAAAGCCGTCGCAGGCTCTGACGCAGCCGGTGGTAGCTGTCCCCGTTGTTGCCCAGCCCCATGAGTTCACGCATTTCGTAGGCGGTCGTGTGGACCCAATTGTCTTCCGGGCAGCTGCTCGCAACAAACAAGGTCTCGACAGCTACCAGCGTGTCGGTATCGATGCCATGAGGACGGCCTTCAGGCGTAATCGCTTCGATCCGAAACGTCCTGCCGTTAATGGTGAACTCCGACTTCCAGCTGGTCACCTCACGGTCAATTCTGGAGTGCATGCTGATCACGCCGAACCGGGCGAAATTGAGTTCGTCATGAAAATTGTTGGGCTTGGGTTTCTTGGGCATCTCTTCTTCCTGAGGTGTTGTTGTTTTTAAATACTTAAAAGATATAAAAGAACAACAACAAGGACGGCTTCTCTCGTCGTGCTGGACGAACATTTTCGACTTTTTCCCGCAAAGGTGTCGCT